>NZ_FMYP01000122.1 GCF_900096565.1 Williamwhitmania taraxaci | reverse complement strand
GCCGCTCGTAGGCACGCTGCGCCACGTTGCTCTCGTAAATGCCCGTTTTGGCATCCCTGTTCCTGCGAATCTCCCGGGATATCACGGAAGGGCTTCGGTTGATAAACAGGGCTATTTCTTTTTGTAGCTTGCCTTGCTGTAGCATGAGGGTAATTACATACCTTTGCTCTTGGTTGATGTGCGCCATTACAACTTATTTTTAGAGGACTTAGGGGGTAAAGAACCACATTTTTTCCATCGGAGCAGCGAAGGTGAGTAATTCTCATCTTCCTGTTCTGAAAAAATGCAATTCCTTTCTCTCCAATCAATCCTATAAGTTGCATTTGTTACTTGAATTTAGGCTGTCTTTTAATTTGCTGTATTCTCCCTCAGTCATCTTCTCTAACATTAAGTCTTTTAGCTTTTCTGTTCTAGAGGCAAGGACATCATTCAACTTACTTAAATCGTGACTAAATGATGCTAAAACTATTCCACTACTTGCCAACCCTCTTAAAACTTTTTGTTCTTCTTTAAGTTTTTCAATTTCTTCTTCTTTTCTATCCAGTTCACTTGCAAGTATCTCCTTTTCTTTATCTGATTCGGTTTCTGGTTCTTGTTGCGAATTATTATTTGTATTGTTGTTAGCGTTAGACTCTTTTTTAGCTCTACTCTTTGCTAATATTTCATTCTTTAGTTTTTCAGCTTTTTGCCTATCCCTTTCTGGCCCAAATTTGATATTGTCATATTCAGCCATTTCTCTAGCAATGTAGGCTCTATCCTTTTCAAATTCTGAAATAATTTCAGCAATTAATTTTGTGAAAATCTGAAAAGTCTTATTTTCTTGTAGCCCTTCTCTGCTTGATTTATCTTCAAAATTTACGTTTGTAAGTCTCGAAATATTCACAGCACCAGCAACATTTTCAGGTTCAACTTTATACCCACCTTCAGGTTTAGCAATACCAGCAGGGCTAGCTGATTTTCTATTTCCAAGTCCAAGCCAATCAAAAGCAACATTTTTCACCTCTCCATATGGTCTAACTCTAAAATTATCTCGCACAAGTTTAATTCCACCAAATTTATTAAGCCAATCTCTTCTGTTGTTATGCATAAAGTTTCTATTGAAAAACTTTTTAGCTTCAGGTGAAGGCTGTCTTTTTAAAAAGTAAAAAGTAAAATTAAAGACACCTATATTTTTGAATGTGTCATCTTCATCCACCTCTTTAAACCCTTTAATTAGTTCTGAGTAAGTGGTTGTTTTTTCCCAAAATCCCTTAATAAAATCAATTTTCCTAAAATACTCTTTTTGCATTGCCGCTCTATCAAAGAAATCATTGGGAATTAATTCAATATCATATTCGTTTCGGTAAATTTTAATCTTTACATTTTGATTCTCATCAGCATTTGCAACAAGTTTGTAGTCATAATCATCGCAAATAGAGCCAAGAACCTCCCCATATTTATTCTGCATTAATGAACTGTAAACAAATATTTCAAATCCTCCGGCCTCCTTTGGAGGAACTAAAACTTCTAAATCAGAATAAACTTGGTCAACAAAATAGTCTTCCCAATTATCTCGAAGTTCATTTATTTTTAAAACTGTTCCATATTTGAAATCCTTTTCTGATTCAATTTTCGACAAATCAATATTTTCGATTTTAGCTACTATTTCATCTTTTATGAAATCTGTGGTTATGCCAGTTAAAATGGCACCTACTTTATCAATCGTTTTATAATCACCCTCAAAATCCTCCCAATTAACAACCCATTTATATCCTTTGTAGTTTGTCAAATTTCCTTCAATATCTGTATCTGGTTTATGAATCAAAGGGTCTGGATTAAAAATGGTTATCATTTCACACTTACTTCCCAACTTATCTAAGGCAAATCGACCTATGCCTTTTGCGCCTGATTTTACCCTGCCATGTTTTGTGAAAATATCATTGGCTTTATTATCTGTGCCGATTGTCATCCAATGGTCTCTAATGATATTTTGAGTCATTCCCTCTCCGAAATCTATTACATATAGTGACGCAAGTTTAGAAATTAGATTTTTGAACAATATTTTTTTCTCATCATCAATCACATTGTTTAATATGTATTTTTCTTCACTTTCTTGTCTTAAATAAATGTCTTTCAACAGTTCTTCTGAAACGCCTAATTTAATGAGATTTTGAAAATGGGAGTCATTAATTTCTGATAAAAAGGTTGAATATTTATTGTCAAAATATACAATACAAACTTTGCTATCTGCGTCATAGCTGTTCTTGACAAGTTCAATTATTGCTCCTTTAGCATTTGCAATGTTTTCTCTACCAATTAACCTTGCAGTTCTAGCTGAAACTTTAAATGGAATTGTATTTGAGTTAGTGTTTCCCATTACCTCTATTTGTCATTTAATAATTCAGTTAAGCTAACTTTTAGAACCTCCGCAATTTTTACAAGTGTTGTCAATGGTGGTTGAACATCGTTTGTGCACCATCTTGAAACAGTTGCTTCATTCTTGTCAAGTTTCTCAGCAAGCCACTTGCCGCTAATATTCTTCTCAACAAGCACAACCTTTAGTCTATTTATTGCTTTTTTGCTCATTTTAATTGCATATCATGCAAAGATATTGATTTATTTTTAATAGAGTTGTTTTTTTAATTTTCGTTGTCAATAAGTTGAGTGGTCGATTGGCTTTGGGTGTGGTTGGGCAAAATTAATTGTGGTGTTTTTGTGTTGGCAAGTGTATAGATTAAACACCTCTTTTAATTTTGCGAAGGGATGGCTTTTGTCCTCCGATGTCATCACAAATGTTGATATTCGTAAGGTCGCCCTACAATGAGACACAACTCATTAATAAACCTAACTTTTTTGAAGGTTTATATTTTTAAAAGTAGCATTATTTATTTATTGCTCATCAAACGGCGAGCGAATATTTTTTAGTCTCTCTATGCTTACTTATAGGTTTACCTCCAACCTTTCACTCTCCCCTTAAATTGCCTCTCGAAGAGGAAAATTGCTAGGCCGAGAGGCAATTTGCTACCCAGAGAGGCAATTTGCTTCTCTGAGTGAGAAAAAGGTATCTCGGAGAGGCAATTTGCTTCTCGGAGAATCAAAAAGGTTAGTCAGAGAGTCGGCTTCGACTCTCGCAGCAACAACGTAGACTCTCCCGATAGCAATTTTGCTTCTCAGAGAATCCACGCCGACTCTCTGCGATACAATGATGGTTGTGGGGAGAATCCACGCCGACTCTCCGAGAGTCGGCCTCGACTCTCGGCGTAACCACGTCGACTCTCTGAGATACAAAAAAGTTGTTGGGAGAATCCAAGCCGACTCTCGCGGCAACAAAGCCGACTCTCGGCGCTAGAAGCTGGATTCCTGGAAAGCTAAGCTGGTTTTAGCGAGCAGTGAACTCGATTCTAAAAGTTTGGTGGTGGAGTGTTGGAGCGTTGGCGGCAATACGCTGCGTGTGGGGCTCAATGCTCAAAAGGCAAAGATGGAGGTAAATTGCGTTGCCGTGGATTCGGGGAGAGGCAATTTTGTCGGTAAAAAACGAGAGAGGGTCTACCCTGTAGGCGCAGCTGGGAACCTGTGAATCTCAGCTGCTGCTTTTTATGGCGACCCTCTCTCTGTTGGGCGTTGTTGGACTTATGGATGTTTGCCGTAAAAGTCCGATTAACCCCGGTGGTGGTATAGCCATCGGGGTATGGGTGGTTTATTCTTCGTCAGGATGGTTTGATTTGCCCCTGCCGGGGAAGCGGGTCTGTAGGTCCTCGTAAATCGACTTCATGCCGGGAACATCTACCTTGGAGGCGCTTTTTACTGCATTGTAAAAAACAAGTGCGCTGGCATACGCTTCGCTACCGGCGAGCATTGTTGTATCGTCAATCTTTTCGAGCAGCTGCCTTATCGATTTCATAATACTCGAGAGGTCGGTTACTACATTTACCTCATTCTCAAACTGTGTTACATCTAAAAAAGGAGGCACAATAGTCGGATTTTGCTTGGCATAGTCCAACCCTTTAGTTACAAAGGCCAAGGTTTTGTCGCCCATTTTGGCGAGGTTATGCCTGTCGTCGGCCTTGAGGTTAATAAGAAAAGGTAGCTTGCTCTGAATGGAGTCAATCTCATCGAGAATGGTCTTTTTTGTAACAGGTCCTATGGTACCTGTAATTTTCGTTTCCATCTGAATCAGATTTAAGGTTAATAAAATAGTTACTTGCTGTTGCAGTGAGGTATGTTGCCAAAATACTCACTCAACTGGATGCAAGTTATAACCTCTTTTTGTTCAAAAAAATAGCCCATTTGGGCTATATGGGTTGATGGAAAATGGCGAGAAGGCCTATCGGGGGAGCATGGCGAGCCAAAGGGCAGTGGCTTCGGTACGGTTTTCTACGCGAAGCTTTTGAAAAATTTTCCGGAGGTGATTTTTTACTGTTTGTGGGCTGATGTTTAGCTTGGCGGCAATCTCCTTGTTCAAGAGGCCGCGGGTAATGAGCTCCATGATCTCGACTTCGCGACAGGTGAGCTTGAAGCAGTTGTGCTGCTCATTGGCTGGGGTGGGTAAGCTTTGGATGAAACGATTCATAAGCGTAAGCCCGCGGAGCACCTTTCCCTTATTTTGGTAGCTGGCAGATAGCTCGGTTGTGGCGGCTGTTTTGGGGTAAACAGAAGTGGCCGCAACCATTCCATTCTCGATTTCCTGATGTTCGCAAATAATCCGTAGCAGCTCCAGCTCTTGCTCAAGGGGGAGTGTGAGGTGAATAAATGAAATTATTTGCTCCTGGGTAGGGCTGCTCAGCTGGTCTTGGCGCTCATCTCCGATTGTCTCTTCCTGAAGGGCACGTATTATGGCAAGCTTTATCATTGTTTCGGGTTGTGAGTTAAAACAATAAAGCGATGCCTAAAGGTAGCTAATAATGTAATTGGGGGCAATAGTATTTTATGATTTTTTGCGATGGTGAGTGTTCATACCTTAACTCATTATGCCCGAAAACAGAGGCTGCTGGCACTGGAATGGAAAATAAAATATTCTGTGGTTGATTTTTTTTTGGTAGATAATGCTAAGAAATAGAGAGAGTAATATTTACAACGATTATAAATAACAAAAAAGCTTGTCACGTTTTGGCCTTTTTTGGCATATATAAGTGTAGGGGCACTTGTAGCGAATATTGGTTGCTGTCAAGTTTCACAAGATTGTTTATGACAACTTGTTTGATTAATATATTTCAAAGATAAAACTTTATTTTTAAACTCATCAGGTTCTTGTAAAAATATTTCCGGTTTAATTTCGAACCATTTTTCGATAGCTTGAAAAGGTGTTTTCACATTAAGTTCTTTTCTTAAACCTCCGTGTCTTCGGTAGAGAATATAATACATCAAAAACTCAATTAAGCCTTTTTGCATTTCATCCTTATTATTGTATTCAGTTCTTTTAATCGTATTGTTTTTAATGGTTCCATTTGCTCTTTCAACCATACCATTTGTT
>NZ_FMYP01000121.1 GCF_900096565.1 Williamwhitmania taraxaci | reverse complement strand
TAGGTGAAAATATTTTAATCGGGAAAGCCTTGTGATGATTATTATTACAGGGGTTCCCGATTATTTTATGCTTTTATGTTGCGGATATAAGGTTGTATGAAAAATATTGAAGAATATTCCAAAGTTTTGGAATTGTCGAAGGAAGATGTTGCTCCTTTGAATACTGAGGAGTTAAATGGACTTAATGGAGGTAAGCGTAAATCGGAAACTCCTTGTCCTTTTACAGCAGTAGAGGATTGCATTTCTATGGTTGTTCATTGCAGCGAATAGCCGCTTTTGCATTAAGACTGATTTGCAGCAGATGCACTCCGTATAATACATAAGTATTGCTGCATTAAATCTAACCTGCTGCAAAAATGTGTTGTTAAACATGTTGCTGTATTGCAAACTGTCACCCAGTGGCGGTGCTGTGTGTTATTATTGTAGCATGGCTTGCGGCCGCAACCTGGGCAGATTCCGAAAAGCCCTCAATAGAGTAGGATACTATTAGCTATTATTATCATGAAAAAGATTGAAGAATATTCCAAGGTTTTGGAATTGTCAAAGGAAGATGTTGCTTCTTTGAATAACGAGGAGTTGAATAGTTTACAAGGTGGCGTTCGTCCTACCTACTATTGTACTAACCCAATTTATTGTGTTGATACAGAAACAACACCAAGGTGTTTGACGATTGATCCTAAGATTCCTTGCGTATAGTAATGTCTCCCCGTTGCTTGCAGCGGGGAGTTTTTTATTCCTACTGTTTTGTTTATGGTTATTTTGCCGAATTCGGTAGTCCTTCCCTATAGTAGATAAATGTAATTACTAAAATGGCATCTGTTTATTTATGAATATATTATGGATAAATGCATGGTTGTAGATTCATTGCTTGCTGTACAGCTAAATCAAAAAATTGATGCAATTGCTCAGCATATAGGTAATTCTACTCAAAACTCGCCCGATCTGATGAGTGGGAAATCAGGCGAAATGCTTTTTTTGGCATACTACCATCTATATAAAAATGACGAGACAAAGGAGAATAAAACAACCATAATACTATCATCTATTTTTGATGAAATTAAGCGTGGTTTTAAATATCCAACATTTTGTAATGGTCTTGCGGGGATCGGTTGGACGGTTGAACATCTAGTACAGCATAATTTCATTAAAGCCGACACGAACAAGATCATCGGTAGCCTAGATGATTTTTTATATCCCTATATGATGCATTATATCCGTGAAGGTAATTACGATTATCTGCATGGTGCATTGGGGCTCGGCCTATACTACTCAAGCCGGAAGTCGAGTGAAAGGGCGCATGGATATCTTATCGATTTGGTTGCCGAGCTTGATAGGCAAGCCACGCGGATGGATCAGGGCATTGCTTGGGAGCGGAAGCTAAAACCCGATAGCGATGTAAGGGGGTATAACTTAAGCATGTCTCATGGCATTGCAAGCATTATTACCATTCTTAGTCGCTTATATGAGGCTGGAATTTGCAAAGACAAGACGCTCGAATTAGCAACAGGTGCTGTAACCTATTTGCTGAGTAACCGGCGAACCGCTGATGCCAAATATCTATTCCCCGGTTGGGTGTGTAAGGAGGAAACTGAAATGATACAAGGTGGTCGGTTGGCTTGGTGCTACTATGATATGGGGATTTCCATTGCTTTATGGCAAGCGGGTCAGCTATTCGGCAGTGAGCGCTGGAAGAAGGAGGCAATTGACATTCTTTTGCATACTACGCGCATCCTTGATCTAAAAGAAGGGGGCATACATGATGCTGGAATCTGCCATGGTGCTGCTGGTATAGCGCATATTTATCATCGAATGTATCGCTATACTAATGTTGATGCATTTAGGATTGCTGCCATTTTTTGGTTTGAGCAATGTATTAAGATGGCCTCTTTCGATGATGGCCTAGCCGGCTATAAAACATTTCAGGTCGCAGAATACGGTGGTTGGCAAAAAGACTATGGCCTTCTTAATGGAATTGCAGGCATTGGTCTTGCAATGATATCCTTTGTATCCGATATCGAACCCGATTGGGATAGTGCATTACTACTTAGCTAAAGACACCTCTGTTGATGAACGATAACTTGCCCTATTCCATATTCTCGACGTTCTTGGTGAGAACTCCGCTGCTTCCATTCAATTCCTTTCAGAATCTCCTTTCAAATAGTTCACGGTTAAGGGAAACGTTTCGCGATGCTGCCAAGGTTCCGATGATCAATGAAGCGCTATTTGTTGCGGCACCTGAGTTTCATGCTCAGCTACAGTCTTGGATTGATGGTGGTGGTATGGATGCTATAGAAGATGAGCGCATTTTACAAACATTGTATAAGTATATATCCCGGATGTCGTCAAGATGTACACCGTTTGGCCTATTTGCCGGCTGCACTACGGGATTCGTTGGAACCCAGACCAAGGTAGAACTGTCAGAATTCTCAGAACACGAGCGGCATACCCGACTCGATATGCTGTATCTCTGCAATCTTGCTTCGGCTTTGTCTCGGCACGATACTATTAAACCGAATCTTCGCTATTTCCCCAATACTAGCATATATAAATCAGGTGAGCACCTTCGTTATATCGAATACCGCTATAAGAAAGATAAACGCACTCACCATCTTGTGCAGGTTAAGGATTCATTGTATATCAATTTTGTGCTGGAACGCGCAAAAAGCGGAGGGCGTATTCATGACTTGTCTCAGCTGCTTGCGCACGAAGGCATCCCTCTATTGCAAGCGGAAGATTTTATAAATAGATTAATAAGCAATCAGATCCTTGTTGGCGAACTCGATCCAACTATCACTGGTGTTGAATTCTTTGATAGAATCCAACAGATACTTGAGCCGCTCGAAGGTATTGATAAAGTAAACCGCATATTTGCCGATGTGAAGCGAAAGTTCAATTTCATTGACACGCAAATTGGCAATGCTCCGGCACTATATTACGATATAGCTGCTGATTTAAAGCAGCTGAATATCGACTTCGACATAAAATACCTTATTCAAACCGATGTAGCGCTCAATGCTAAAAAATCTTCGCTAAGCAGTGAAACTATGCACTCTGTAATGCAGGGTATTGTTGCGTTTAATAAGCTTACTGATATTGGCGGTTCCGACAACATAAATCAATTCAAGGAGGCATTTTTACGACGCTACGATACGCGAGAAGTGCCATTGCTTCAGGCTCTTGATGTAGAAACAGGGGTTGGCTATTTACAGGGTAACGATGGGGTGTTCTCGCCCTTGGTAGAGAACATTATACTGTCTCCCAAAGTAGATGATTCTCCCAAAGTTAAATGGACTCCTGTTCAAAATTTTCTGCTCAACAAGCTTTTGAGCGCTGTAGAAAGCGGAAGTGCCGAAATTAATATCACTGATGATGATTTACTCCAGTTTAAGGAAAATTGGGATAATTTACCCCCAACCTTCACCTCGCTTGTTAGGATAGTGGAGGCTCCTTGCGAGCAATTTCCCAATGGGCGAATTTTGATGGAAAATGCTGGTGGAAATAGTGCAGCAAATCTTTTAGGCCGGTTTTGCCATGGCAATGAGAAAATATATCGTTGGGTAAGCGAGATAGTCGACCGCGAGCAAGAATTATTCCCCGATGCCATTGTTGCTGAGATTATCCATCTTCCAGAGTCACGGGTTGGTAATGTTGTACTTCATCCTGCTTTTCGAAAATTTGAAATTCCCGTAATAACAGCATCTTCTGTTTGTTCCAAATACACTATCTGCCTCGACGATTTGTTTGTTTCCATTCGCAACGGAGAGGTTTGCTTGCGCTCCAAGAGGTTGAATAAACGTGTAATACCTCGGTTGAGCAATGCGCATAACTATTCGGCTAATTCAATTCCGGTATACCAATTCCTATGCGACTTACAATGCCAAGGTTTACGTACTTGGTTAGGATTTAACTGGGGTATTCTCAAGCACAATTATCCCTTCAAGCCCAGAGTTGTGTATAAAGACCTAATCTTTAGTCCGGCCGAATGGCTTGTGAAGAAAGATGAAATAGAGGCCATTATGGGAGCCCATGATAGCCCCGAACTGCTTGCTAATGTTGAACGATGGCGAACCCAAAGGCACATATCCATGTACGTTTTATTGGAAGAAGGCGATAATTCGTTGTTTATAGATTTTAGCAATTGGTTGAGCGTGAAAACATTTTTGTCTGCTGTAAAGAAAAAGGGAAATTTCATGTTAAGGGAATTTCTGTTCAATCCCAGCAATGCTGTGGTGAGGAGTAACAACGATATGTTTACTAATGAATTCGTTCTTGGATTCTATAAGCAATCTTTTGGGAAATGAGCGATACTTTAATTAAGCGCAGTTTTGTTCCTGGTGAAGAGTGGGTTTACTATAAGTTCTACTGTGGCGCAAAAACAGGTGATAAGGTTTTAGAGGAAGCCATTATTCCTGCCATTGAACGGTTAAAAGTTAATAATTTAATTGATCAATGGTTCTTTATTCGGTATGCCGACCCTGATTTACATTTAAGAGTTCGCCTTCATTGCAGTGATGTTGCCAATATTGGCGAAATCATTCAAACTATATATCGGTTTACGCAAAAGATGGTAGAACAAGAGCTTGTATGGAAGGTTCTGCTCGATACCTACCAGCGCGAGTTGGAGCGTTATGGCGCCAATACAATGGAGTTGAGCGAGCAACTTTTCTTTTTCGATAGCGAACTATTTGTAAAGGTTCTTCCGTATTTCAGAAATACCGATGGTGAAGTTGTGCGTTGGCTTTTTGCGCTTAAATCGATTGATGCCTTGCTCGATTCTTTCCAATTCTCTCTTGATGATAAACTCCTTTTGTTGCAGGAGTTAAAATCTGCTTTTGGAAAGGAGTTTGGTATGGATCAATTTCTAAAAGGACAGTTGGATGCTAAGTTTCGTAAGGATAGAAGCCTTATAGAACAAGCGCTTGACTCCACTTCCGAAAAGGATAGTCTTATTGCTACTTTGTTAAACGCAATACATGAGCAGAGAGATGTAATGAAGCCTATTGTTCTTCAGATTTTATCAATGAAACAACATGCTCAGTTGGATATTCCCTTTAATGATCTGATGGGAAGTTATATTCATATGCTCGTAAACCGCATATTTAAATCCAAGCAACGAATGCACGAAATGGTATTGTATGATTTTTTGTATCGATACTATAAGTCAACTGTTGCTCGTGCTAAGAAACATGAAGGATTGGCAAAGGCGGTAAAGTTTTAGCTATGGTATTTGATGCCTCCGGCATCGCTGAATTCATGGCATGATGTAGGGACATGATCCATCGTATCCGCAAAAACAAATTCATTCCCATAAATATAGGGGTAATCAGCACCATCCCATCACCGCCTCCGTATGAGGCAAACGTTGGTAGATACGAATCATTCAAAACAATTTTGCGCCCCATAGGTGGCGCCCCAAAACGGAAAAGCATTGCATCAATTCTATTTCCCTAATTCTTTTCTATCAACGTCTGATGCTTCCGGCATCGTCGAATTCATGGCAGGATGTAGGGACACGATACATCGTGTCCGATTACATAAAATGACATTCTATGGCCGCAAAAACAAATATCGTAGGCCAGAAAGACCACCATATAAAAGCCGGGGGCACCGCCCCCGGAAATAATGATACATATCAGTCACCTAATCGCACCATACTGGAATTGAAACATTCGGCCATCCTTTACGGCGGCATCCACAAGGCTACACCTAATCGCACCATACTGGAACCGAACCGACGAAGGAGGTGAGCTCACGAGCGTAGCGAGTAATTGAAACTCGCGTTAT
>NZ_FMYP01000120.1 GCF_900096565.1 Williamwhitmania taraxaci | reverse complement strand
AACCGCCGCTCGTAGGCACGCTGCGCCACGTTGCTCTCGTAAATGCCCGTTTTGGCATCCCTGTTCCTGCGAATCTCCCGGGATATCACGGAAGGGCTTCGGTTGATAAACAGGGCTATTTCTTTTTGTAGCTTGCCTTGCTGTAGCATGAGGGTAATTACATACCTTTGCTCTTGGTTGATGTGCGCCATTACAACTTATTTTTAGAGGACTTAGGGGGTAAAGAACCACATTTTTTCCATCGGAGCAGCGAAGGTGAGTAATTCTCATCTTCCTGTTCTGAAAAAATGCAATTCCTTTCTCTCCAATCAATCCTATAAGTTGCATTTGTTACTTGAATTTAGGAGAGTTTTAAGAAGTCAGCAGAATAAAAGGGAATGAAGTTGTGATGTTTAACGTGATATGATAAGGCGAGGAGTGCATGTAATGTCAGCAGTTACTATCTGGGCCGAATGCAATATCTATTTTACTGATATTATATTTCCATCAACCGTAACCTTGTCGCCGGGGCGTATTTTGGCACGCTTTCGGCTTTCTGGTTGCCCGTTTAGCTGCACCAGCCCTTCCTCTACAAATATCTTGGCTTCAGCTCCCGATTGAGCTATTCGGGTTGCTTTAAGAAGGCGAATTAGTTCAATGAACTCGTCCTTCAGCTCAAATATAATTTCGTTCATAGTCTTTGTTGTATGAAAAAGGCTGCCAGGATCTGGCAGCCTTTTTTGGTTATCTAATGTGAGTGTCTATTTGGTGGCTTTTTCTAACCTTTTCATTATTGAGAAGATGAAAATGGCAGATAGAATACAGCATACAATAAAGATTGACCATAGCTGCCATAAATCTAATTTGCCCCAGAAGTTACTTCCAACAAATAAAAATTTATTACCAACCGCAGTAGCTAAAAGCCAACCACCTTGCATTAATCCTTGAAACCTTGGTGGAGCAACTTTGGAAACAAAAGAGAGACCCATTGGGCTTAAAAAGAGTTCCGCAAAAGTAAGCGTTAGGTAACCACTAATTAACCAGTATGGCATTACTCTGGATGAGTCGGGAACTGGATTGTATTTAGTAATGCCTGCTTCAACATACTGCAACTCGTGTGGAGAAACAAGATTTAGTGATGCAACCAAAATAATGGCGAATCCCACTGCCGCAATTATCATTCCTATACCGATTTTTTTCGGGGTTGATGGTTCCATGTTTTTGCTGCGAAGCCATGCAAAAATACCCATTACTGGGAATGTAAGGGCTACGATGAAGAGCGGATTGAATGATTGGAATACCTCTGGAGCAATCGGATTTACATCCGAATAGCCGGAAATAAAGTAGGCAGTTAGTGCGCCCAATCCAACAAACATCCCGAGTCCAATGAAGCGTGCGATTTTCTCCTTCCTTGTCAGAAGGATAACTAAGCCGGCAACGGTTCCAATAAATGCTAGGATAGATTCTAGGTTGAAGAAAACGTTTGTAAACGCATCTACAGTTTTAACGGTATAGTCTCGGGCAAAGAATGTGAGGGTTAGTCCGTTCTGGTGGAAGGACATCCAGAAGAAGATTACCACAAAGAAAACAAGAATTAAAGACGATACTCTTGGCCGCTCCTCTTTTGTGGATATTTGGAATATCCATGCGATAAACCCAATAAACAAACCAACTGCTAATCCCAATCCAATATCTTGGAATAGAAAATGGAAGATTGCTGAGGTAGTAAGCATTAGACCCGATGCTAAAAGAAGAGCAATAGGACTTGTGGTCGAATTTGCTTTTGTTCTAACATTACTCTTGTCAGCCTCTTTTTCAATAGTTTTTTCAACTGAGGGCAAATGCTTGTTGAATATTACATAAATAAGAAGAGAGATGACCATAGTGCCGGCTGCAATAGCGAATGCATAGTTATATCCCTTTGCAAATGCATCGATGTACTTTTGTGAAAATGCAGCGAGATCAATTACGTGCATTCCACTAACCTTATCTGCTAGGTTCTGGAATACTGAAACGTCGGCAAGGGTTCCTTTATTAAATGCATGGCATAGTGCAGGAAGGCTGCCGTCGTGAACCAGACCTTGTGTTCCTAAAAACCAGTTGCGAATACCCGTGGCAACAAAGGGGGCAAAAAAGGCACCAACGTTAATACCCATGTAGAATACCATGAATGCAGAATCCCTTACTTTAGAGTATTTCGGGTCATCATACATCTGACCAACAACGGCCTGAAGGTTACCCTTAAATAGACCGTTTCCTAATGCAATGGTAAATAAACCAATTAGAGTTATTGTCAATGTCATGCCGGGAACGGCAATAATTGAATAACCTAAAAACATTACAATTAGGCCAATAAGAATTACGAATTTGTATTTACGTGTTGCGTCTGCAAGAATTCCTCCAAGGAGCGCCAATGCGTAAATACCAAAATAGAACCAGCTATAGTAGCCTCCAGCTTCTTGTTCGGTCAACCCAAACTTGGCCTGCAGAAATAGTACTAGAATGGCCATCATGGTGTAGAACCCGAACCGTTCCCCCATGTTTGCGAAAAAGGCTACGAAAAGCCCTTTAGGATGTCCTTTAAACATGATTCTTTGAGTTTAGTGATATTATTTTTTTTGTCTGATTTCAATCGTTCTTGGCAAAGATAAAAATCTTTTTTTTCCTTGCAACTGATAAATGTTTTAGGACATTTTTATATCTGCTATCCTGTAAATGTTCCTTACATTTGTATTGGGTTGATTTTGATAAATATTTTTGTTTTAGCATCAGGTTAAGCCTCACAATCATGAAATTATTTTCTTCCACTCAGATAAAAGAAATAGACGAGTATAGTATCGTGCACGAGCCAATTACATCGGTGGCTCTTATGGAGCGCGTAGCCGAGATTCTCGCCCATGCTATTTTAGATATTTATCCCCACGTTAATAGGTTTTTGGTGTTTTGTGGCCCCGGAAACAACGGCGGTGACGGGTTGGCTGTTGCGCGCTTACTTGCTTTGCAGGGGAAATGTTTGGATATCGTCCTTCTTTACGACCAAGAGAAATTCTCTACCGATACCCTTATAAACTATAAACGGCTCAAGAAAACTTCGTGCGTTACGCTTCATCGGATAGACAAGTTAGAGGATCTGCCGGAATTGGGACCCCAAGATGTTGTTATTGATGCGATGTTTGGCACTGGGCTGTCTAGGCCTTTGAATGGTTGGCCGCTCGAAGTTGTTACCTATATTAATAGTTGTCAGGCCGAGGTAGTGTCGATTGATATGCCTTCGGGACTTCCGGGCGAGGATTGTTCTGGATTTCCTTCCGATGGAATTGTTTGCGCAACAAATACTCTTACATTACAGTTCCCGAAACTATCTTTCTTTTTTCCGGAAAACGAAAAGTATGTGGGGTTGTTTCAAGTGTTGCCAATTGGACTTCATCCGCAGGCCTTGACTACCATTCCAACGCCATATCAATTCATCACTGCTTCGAATGTGAAGCCGTTATTACCCAAGCGTGCTACTTTTGGGCACAAGGGAACATTTGGTCATTTGCTTTTGATTGCCGGAAGTAAAGGAATGATGGGTGCCTCGGTGTTGTCTGCTCGAGCGGCCTGTCGCGCTGGTGTTGGTTTAGTTACATCGCATGTTCCCTCGGGGCAGGGGCAAATTGTTCAAATAGCAGTTCCTGAAGTTCTTGTTGTGGAAGATATGGATACTGTATGCTTTTCCTCGATATCGAATATTAAAACATATTCGGCAATTGCTGTCGGGCCTGGGATTTCAAAACATCAAAAAGCACGAGTTGCACTTCGGCAACTGTTGAAAGAGGTTGAAAGTCCATTACTCCTCGATGCCGATGCTCTCAATATCATTGCTGAAGAGCGGGATATGTTGGATATGCTACCGCCCAATACCATTCTTACGCCGCATCCAAAAGAGTTAAGCCGGCTTGTTGGTGATTGGAGTAATTCCTTCCAAAGATTAGAATTGCAACAAGCCTTTGCACTTAAGTATCAGGTGGTATTGCTGTGCAAGGGTGCATTTACAACAATTGCCTTACCCAATGGCGATTTGCTATTCAACTCCACAGGAAATTCAGGTATGGCTACTGGTGGCACTGGCGATGTTTTGTCGGGTATAATAGGAGGGCTGTTAGCACAGGGACTTACAAGCGTAGATGCAGCAATCTTAGGCGTATATTTGCATGGCCTCGCTGGGGATATTTCTGCTGGTGAGATTGGACAGCAAGCACTCACCGCCTCCGATTTGGTAAACAATCTTGGCAAGGCATGGTTGTCTATCCTTAAATAGGCTAATGGCAAGTAATATCTATCCAAGTGAACCGTTAAAACGGTAAACGCATTGATTTTTTTTCGCCTTTAAATATTTTGGATGATGTGGCGTAATGCTATAGTCCTGACAGTATGAATGTTAAAATATAAAACGACAATAGATGAAACTTTTCACGAAAACTATTTTTACGCTTGTTGCCATTGCAGCGTTGCTGAGTTCTTGCATGACTTCAAAACCTGCACGGATTAATTCCTATAATGCAACAGGAAATGCGCTGTCGCCTAACCGATTTGTGTTCTATTATCCAAAGACAGTGCTGAACTTTCGCGTAAGTTGTCTACACGAGCGGTTTATCCCGGGTCCATATGCTAATTACTCGAAGAAATATATTGGTGTAAACCCACTTGGATCAGTTAAAGCGGAGTCGTGGCAGATTATGACAGTATCCATTATGCCTGCCTGTGCGCCCGATTATTTGCGGCTGTTTTCAGTGGACGGAACTCCCTCCGAAATTGCTAAGGTTTATAGGGCAATTGGTTCCGGTAGTTTGTTTTCAACATCTTCACTGGTCGAAAAATCTTCGATTCCTTTTGAATTACCCGAAGTGTTTCGTCGTAATGATTACCTCGATATGGGAGTCGCTCCATTTATTTCGGCAAAGAAAAGTGTGTTCAATACTCGTGTTCAGGTCGATTCTGGGTTTGTACGCGTTCCAATTCAAAAGACCATTGTGGTAGAGTCAAGTCTGGAGGACAAGGCTAATGAAGCAGCAGAATTTATTTTCTCATTGAGAAAGAGACGGTTGGATCTGATCTCAGGTGAAGTTGATCATTCAATTGATGGTAATGCTATGGCTGTTGCTTTAGCTGAAATCAACCGATTAGAAGAAGCCTACCTCAGCCTATTTGTTGGTAAAGTGTTTTTGGACACGCTGGACTTTCATTACTCTTTTGTGCCGACATCAGCTCTTACTCAGAATTCAATCCTCTTTCGATTTTCCGAGGAGTTTGGGGCTTTGAATGAGGACAACCTCTCAGGACGACCAATAATGTTGGAACTTCTTTCCGAAAAGAGTCAAGAATTGTTAAAGGTTTTGGGTGGAAATTCTCCGAACAAAGCGGTTTTGCAGTTTCCATACCTGTTTCCTGAAGTTTGCCGCATAACGCTGACTGATGGGAAAAACACGTTGCTCCAGCGACGTATTCCCGTTAATCAGTTGGGTCAGATTGTTTTCTTTCCGGTCTCAATACTTGAGTAGTTCCAGTATATCAAAAGCAAGATTCAACTCACAAATGCAACTTGGGTTAACTGATTATATGTTAAGAGGGGAGAGATAAACCCTAGCCTTTTTCTAGGCCGACTGTTAAGAATATCTTCGACCCACTGAACCTGCTCTTGTGTTATCGTTTTAAAGTCCGTTTTCTTCGGGAAATACTGCCTTACCAAGCGGTTTGCATTCTCGTTAGCGCCGCGCTCCCAGCTGTGGTATGGCCGTGCAAAGTAAAAATTTATTTGCAACTTTTCGGCAATAACCTGATGTGCTGCAAACTCCTTTCCATTATCAGCGGTAATAGTGTGCATTTGGTGTGCCAACGGGGATAGCGCCTCCACTGCAG
>NZ_FMYP01000119.1 GCF_900096565.1 Williamwhitmania taraxaci | reverse complement strand
TCCGAACAAATTGCTTACTGCATGGATAAGGTTAGGTCGTTACCGATCAATGACAACCTTCTAGATTATGTCGTTCCTGATTTACTGTACATGCGGCAAAAGGTTGGGGTCGATTTTTGTGTAACCATTTTGAATAGCAACGAAAAGCTCTGCCACTCTTCAAATCCCGATAATTCAGAGAGTATTGTTTGTGGATACAAAATTTTGGAAATACTAGCACCCGTAGTGATTGGTATTCCGGTTGCTGTGGATGCTACCGGATTTGTAAGGGTCGATAATTATGAAGAGTTACTGAATAAAGCGAGACAATGGTTTCTGGATAACCCTGATTATCAAATTAATAAAAACATTTACTAGGGATGCGATTCTTCATGGTTAAGACCGGCAAAGGAATTATGAATTCAATAATGCCTAATTTTATACGTGCCATATCTATTTGTCTTTTATTGATTTGCGGAACGGGCAATGGTTATGCCCAATCTAATATCAAAAATAAGGGCACCCAACTATTAGAAAAGGTAAAGCGAATTAAAGAGGAAAAGAAGGAGAAAATTGCCGCTGCATATGCTGCTATGGAACAAGTGCGTAAAGCAGGGGCATATATTGAGTCTTTAAGTGACCTGTTTGGTGATGGTATAGTTACTCTTCCTGTTGGCATAAAGAAAGGGGATTATGAACTTGTTATCCAAAAAATAAAGTATGATAAGGATTCCCGAAAATCACAGATATACGCCACTTGTGCTTTTAAATTTAAGGAAGATGGAGAGATCGTTGCATTTGAAGGCGTTGCAAGTATCGAAGGACAAAAAGGGTTAGGTACAACAGGGTATCTTGAACTAATGGCTCCTGTACGACGCGATATCGGCAACAAAGCAGCCATAGTATTCAATGAGGGTACTAAAGTAAATTTTGGATGTGATGGAATAGAATCATTCAATGCAAAGATCGACCTGATATTTACCACCGATAAAATTGTGGCCGTTGACGCTAAGGGGCAGCCGACGAGTGAGTCTATTTCGGCTTCATTTGATGCTACGTTTCGCAGTTTTGACAACTACACCGTTTCTTTCAGTCTGGATAAGTGCTTTGCTGTAAAAGGCTTGCAGGATGTAGTCTTCGCGCTGAAAGGAGCAACGCTGGATCAAGACGACAAGGAGACTTCACCAATGGTAAAGTTCCCCCCTCAATATTTTTCTTCTCAAGATGCAGACGCGCTAAAGCTATGGAGAGGTATAGCCATTACGAGTACCACTGTATATTTACCTGCTATTTTTAAAAAGAGTTCAACTTCAACCGATACTACCCAAGCATTAACCGACACTACTCATGTAGTGAATGATTCCATAAAGGTTGCGCTTAACGATCGTATTGCATTGAGCCTTAAGAATGTGCTGTTTGACGAGAATGGATTTACTGGGGAGGCTGCGGGTGAAAATATTTTGTCTTCTGAGGCCATCGATAAAAGTAAATGGAGTATTTCTTTGACTGACTTTTCACTTAAATTTCTAAAAAACGACCTTACTGGTTTTGGATTTGGTGGCGATTTAAATGTTCCGCCCTTAGGAAAAAACTCTTTATTGCCTTACCGTGCATCGTATAACTCTGCCACCGAAGAGTATGATTTTGTTGCCAATGTGTCTGGTAAATTTGACTTCCCCGTTCTGAGAAGCACCTTGTCATTAAACGAGTCCTCTTCCATTGAGATATTGATAAAGGATTCTGAATTTTACCCCACAATCAATGCCTCTGGAAAGTTAACAATAAACGCTCCTATTAACTTAAGCGATAGCTCTAAGAAATTCTCGGTTCCCGATATTTCGTTTGAAAATTTAAAAATAAGTAGGGCGAAGCCATACGTTAGCATTGGTGCAATTGGGGTTACCGGAGACCTTACCTCTCCTAAAGTTGCCGGTTTTGAACTCTCTATCTCCGATATCCGGTCGTTCGATGGTGCTAATAACAGTGGGTTGGCTTTTGATGCGGGCATTAAGCTTAATGAGAATTTCGGAGGAACGGTTGGGTTGCATCTTTATGGCAATTATGCCAAATGGAAATTCGATAAGGTTGGTATCGATAAAATTAATGTCGACTTTAAATCGAGCGCCTATAGCGTTAATGGTGGGGTTTGGTTTTTGAATGGTGATTCGTTATACGGATCGGGCTTTAGAGGCGATGTTAAATTTAAGGTAATCGATAAATTCACCTTCGACGCGGTTGCCGTATTCGGAAAAAAACAGGATTACAGGTATTTCCTTACCGATGTTTATTTTGAAACATCACCAACTTCAGGCCTTGTCGTTCCACCTGCGTTGTCCTTTTATGGATTTGGCGGAGGTATATATAACCGGATGCAGCAATCATCCGATCCAAAGATTGATTCCGAATTTGGCAAGGCTCTTTCTGGTATAAAGTATGTCCCTGACAGATCCGTGGGTATGGGATTTATGGCTACCACTAAGTTTGCACTTACTGGATCTTCTGCCGCATTTAATGCAAAGGTTGCATTTGAAATGCAATTTAACATTCATGGAGGATTAAATTTCATTCAGCTACGGGGCGACGGTTCTTTTATGAACGACGCGAGTAAGTGGGGTAAGATGGCTGATAATATCAATAGCAGCGTAAAGAAGATTGAATCATCGGGCGGAGCACTTAAGTTGGCTGCCAAGAACGATTTAAAAGTTCCCGAAAATAAAGCGGGTGGGTTTCTTACGGCATCAATGAATATTAAGTATGATATTGCCAATAGCGTTTTCTCCGCCGACCTCAGTACATACCTGAATGCTGGTTTTATTAAGGGTGTGGGAGAGAATGACCGCATGGGATGGGCCTCGGCCTATTTTGCACCCGATAAGTGGTACACCTACATTGGAACGCCATCCGATAGGCTTGGTGTAAGTATTCTTGGGCTTGCACGTGCCGATGGCTACTTCATGATTGGGGCCGATATTCCAGAGCTTCCCTTGCCTCCACAAAAAGTATTGGAAAATTTCAGCAAGGATAAGCAAGATAAGCTGAATGCACGTAGCACTGCGGAATTAACTGCCGGAAGTGGAATTGCGTTTGGCCAATCGCTAAGTGTTGAATTTAAGGCAACCTTACCTCCATTCTATGCCTCTTTGGGTGTAGGAATGGGAGCCGAGTTCCTGCTGAAGAACTATGGGAAAGATGCATACTGTGCCGGAAGCAGCTCTACTCTTGGAATTAACGGTTGGTATGCCCGTGCACAGGCGTGGGCGTGGGTTAATGCCGACATAGGCGTGGAAGCTAAGATATTTAGGAAACGGCGTAAATTCAGTATTCTTAACTTATCTGCAAGTGCCTTGCTTGCAGGGGCAGGACCTAATCCATTCTACTTCACCGGCGCGGTGGGCGGAAGATTCAGCGTGATGGGTGGATTAGTGAAGGGCAAATGCGACTTCGATTTTGAAATTGGCGAAGAGTGTAAAATTCAAGGGGGAAGTCCCTTTGGTGAGGAGATCATAGCCCAGCTAACTCCCTCCACTGGCGAGAAGGATGTAAATGTATTTGCTTCGCCACAGGCTGTTTTCAATATCCCGGTGGGTGTTGAAATGGAGATTGAGGAGGACGAAGGGGCGAAAGCATGGTATAAGGTGACCCTCGAGAATTATTCCGTATTCTATAAGGATACAAAGCAAAAAGTGGCAGGGAAGACAGAGCTGAATCAGGAGGGGAAAATTTGTATGATCGATCCCGAAGAGCCTTTCGAGAGTAAAAAGGAGATGGTTGTTTACGCAAAGGTAGGCTTCAAGCGAAAGCTTAATGGCCAGTGGATTGATGTAAAGGGAAATGATGGAAAACCGGTGTTTGAGGAGAAAACCGCAGAGTTTATTTCGGGCGAAAGGCCAAAAACCATTCTTCCTGAGCACGTAAAATACAGCTATCCGGTTTCGAATCAGTACAACTTCTACGCTAAGGAGGCTTCAAATGGGTACATGATGGTTACCGAAAATTACGCCTACCTGTTTTCAACTGAAAAGCCAGTTGGTTTCAATCAGGTGCTGCGTATTGCTGATTTTGATGGCAACAAGAAGGAGACCAGCTTTACCTACAAAACCTTTGGTGCTGGAAATGATGTCCGATTCGAAATTGACTTCCCATTGAATCAGGTTGAATATGTAAAAAATGATATTTATAAGCTGGCTATTGTAAATGTTCCACAAACTACTGGCATTGGTATTTCCAGTAACGTTACCACTACCTCAAGTAACCTCTCCGATAGCCTCATTGTTAGCAAGCAAAAAGCCGAGGGAACGCTTGATTTACTGGAGGAGAAGGAGGTTTACGCGCTGCATTTCCGTACAAGCACTTATGGCACATTTAAGGATAAAATGGCCGCTATAACTAACTACGAGGGGGTATTATGGCAGGAATACCCTCACGTTTACGATTTGGGTTCAAATATCGATGATAATACGGCTACTACAGAAATGTTTGACTTGGCTGAAAACAACTCCTTGGCTCCGGACAAGAATATGGTGAAAATTGTGCCGGTATATAGTAATACATCTTGGTATAACAGTAAGGTGGCTCCGCTTATTTACGGCAATAGCGCTGTGCTTGCAGTTGCAAATATGGTAAGCTTGGCACCGCCTGTAAATGCTGAGGTAGTTCGGTTTGGGCTAATGACTCCCGATGCCAAGCTCGATGAGGATATGATAGAGAGCAATACACGACCCCACATATCATCCTTTGGCGCATTCAATTACAGAGCATCGTATTTTATCGATAGAGATTTTGTAGCTGTTCGAAATGCGCTGGCAAATAGGGTCACAGCGAACAGCAGCAGCGATGTGGCTAAATTTTTACGCGAAGACCATATCCCCGATTTGGTGAATGGCAACTACGAACTTCAGTTAAGCTATACCCTTCCGGGTAAAAATATAGTTACCTCAACGGTAACTAGAACAATCAAGTTGGCAGGGTTTAATGATTAAACTTATGATTATGAAAAAAATTGAATTAGCCATTGCTTTAGCTCTATTGCTTCTTGTAGCATCTTGCAAAAAAGAGATCGAATTAAACCGGTTACCCAGTGTTCCTGTACTGCTCGAACCGCAGAATGGAATGATTGCGGGATCAGGTAACGTTATTCTTAAATGGCAGGCAAGCCAGGATGCCGAAGGGGACGATATCCAATACGTTGTAAGCATAAGCAATGACTCTATTAGCTGGACGACTGTTGAGGTTGGTGAAGCCACGTTATTTCGGGTTTTAGCATCAAGTTCTTATGAGACATTTTCTTTAAAGAAAGGTGGAAAATACTACTGGAAAGTAAAGGCCGAAAACAGTTTTTTTCCGGAGAAACCAGAGCAGGAGGTTGGCGAGTCTGTAAGCAGCACGTTCTATTTCTACACAACGCCTCCAGGGGTAAGCGCGCTTCGCGATTCATCGGGATCCGAATTTGTGAACCTATATTGGACCGATCCTGATAATCTCGATCATGTCGAAATTACCTTTGAGCCTAAGGTGGCTAGCATTTCCCAACCAATAAAGGTAAATGCTGGTGCTGCGAAAATTGAAATGAAAGGTTTCGAGAACGGCATAGTTTATAATTTTTCTGTTAAGGCATATGACAAGCTGGGACATATTTCGGACGCCAACACCATAAGATCGATGCCGCTGGCACTGACCCTTGTGCACGATGCCGATTTCAACATTTACAGCACCGTGAAGATTGGCACGCAAACTTGGGTGAGGGAGAACTTAAGAACCACCAAATGGCAGGATGGAACTGATATGAAGTATGCAGATGGCGACCTTATGTACCAAACCGGAAGCAAAAGTGATATATATGGTTTATACTATTCATCACATGCTGCTGCAGGAGGGTTGGCGGGCAATAAAAATCCAAGCCCTTATGGATACCACATACCTACAGATGAAGAGTGGAAAACGCTTGAACGCTATTTGGGAATGTCTGAAGAGGATATAAACAAATATGGACACGACAATGGAAGGGGAAGTGAGGCTATAGGCAATTCACTGAAATCAAAAACCGGTTGGAGCG
>NZ_FMYP01000118.1 GCF_900096565.1 Williamwhitmania taraxaci | reverse complement strand
CCACCCCTTATGGTAAGGTCGGTTCCGGTTTTTATGGCTGGAATGCCCATCTCGTCGCGGAACGATATACCGGCTTCGGTATTGCTGGCCTCCACCTTATCGGGGGCAAAACTGGCAATGCTTTTGTATGTAGGTATATAACCATTCTGCAGGGCGGGATAGCTGCCTTTCAGCGCCTGCTTTTCGTCGGAGTAGCCATCGAACCCATACTTCTGGTTTGGCGATGCAGTGAAAGCTACTTGGGTGGCAGAAAGATGGGTCTCCTTATCCTTATTGTAGTCATCCATTTTACGGTCGTTGCCCCCGGTGTGCTTATACTCATCCACGCCCATAACATCGCCATCGCGGGTAACCACAAACTCCTCACCATTCGGCCCGGTTATAAGGGTTTGCCCAAGATCACCGGCATCATTATTAATAACCACCTCGTGCACCGTGCCATCGGCACCAATGGTTACGGCAATAACGGAATCGCCCGCATTAACGTAAATGGAGGTAATGGTTTCGGTTACTTTTACGGTATCCTTAATGGTGGTGGATACTGTAAGTTCGTTGATTGCCCCGGCAAGACTGTCGAGGTAGGCGGCGGTGGCGTCCACATCGACCAAGAACTGAGGATTATACACGCTTTGGTAATCCATGTTCAGGATTACGTTATCGGTATTTACTGATAGATCCCAATACTCGCAAACAAACTTGAGCTTCCACAGCTCGGCCCAGAAGAGAAAATGGCCTTTGTAGACACCATCGCCCTGCGATTCCACCGACTTAACAATAAAACGGGTAGTCCCAAAACGGTTGGAGAGGGTATCGCCCGGCTTTAGGTCGCGCCGCACTTCAAGGTTCTCAATGGTTCCACCATCCATATTATCGCCACAGCCACAGGTAGGGCAAGAGGTCGAATCGGGCTTTGTGCGTTGGGCCGGGATTTCCAGCTTTTGCCATTCGGAGAAATCGCTAACGGATTCGGGGTCGTTATCGCACACCGCCTGCACGCGCATTTCGTAGGTGGTAGCAAAATCGAGGTCGAAGAATTCGGCTTTACTATCGAAGGTTTCGCTGGCCGAGAGCCAACCGGTAGCGGGCTTTTTCAGCTCCACATTGTAGGACGAATGATTTTTACCCGGCTCCCAGCTAAAAGAGCCATTCCGTCCATGGGTAGCGGCCTTAAGGTTTGTAATCGGATTGCACTTCGACTTGTAGGTGAACACCCGTATTTCGCTATGCCCATCCTGCTCAAAGGGAACCATTCCGCTTACATCGGTAGCCGTAACGCGCCATGCATACTTCATTCCGGGCTCCATAAGCAAGGAGGCTGGAAACACAGTAGCCATTGTATTTGTGGTGGTTTCCTCATAAAAAACAGGAACCGAAGCTGCGATGGTGTAAGGGCTAATGCCATCGATGCGCATCTCCCACATCTCAAATTTATACTGAACACCGGCAGCCGACATAGGATTTCCGAGCTTGCTGGCATACCACGAAAAAACTATAGGCATACCCTTAAACTCACCCATCTCCTTACCATTTTCGGGCAATTTCAAAACAGGAGGCTTACCAACCGCAATCCAAGCGGTAACAGTTCCGGCATTTGAGATCAACCTGTTGGTTTGGAAATGGAGAACTTCCACGGTAATCTTGTAGAAACCTTCGGGTAGCTGTCCGGTGCGCCGGTAGGCTTCCTTGCTATACCCTTTAAAGATAAGGTTATCAATATTGAAGTAATCCTTAAGATCGTCGCCAAAAAGAAGGGAAGCAGCTCCACCATCCAGATAAATTGGGGTGGTGTTTATGGTTGGCGGCGTCTCGATGGTTATCCCAACCGTTTCGAACTTAATGTGCAGCTTAACCGGCAAATTCGATACATTCAAATCGTTTACAACAATATTTACCATAAGCTGCTGCGATCCAAACTTACAGTAGTCGCTAAGCTTTAGCGAGTAGGGAGCGGTAAGCGTTGGGGCAACATATATGGGGTAGCTGCTTTGAGCAAATGCCCCGCTAACGGCAAAAACGATGAAAGAAAGTATGAATAAGGCTTTACGCATGTTCTTTTTTATAACGACAAATTTCTAATACCAAATAAACTCAGGCTATCCAACATTGCAGATAGGCCTATCGTTGGATAATTATCTTCACCTGTTTTCGTTCATTTCCTGCCTTCAGTATCAGCAAATAGAAGCCGGAATTCAACCCCGACAAGTTATAGCCGACGGAGTAATCCTGCATACTGTGTTCGGTTCGCTCATCAATCTTAGCGCTGGAAACAATAGCGAACATTACAAGGTTGATGTCGGCAGGCTCCCGAAGCTGCACCGTTGCATAAAAATTGCCGTCGGTGGGATTAGGGCTTACCGTGAACGATTTTATCAATGGTTCCTTATAGCCAAGGTTACCATCACCGGGAAGGGTATCATTATCGGCAATAATCTCCACTTGTTTGGTAGACACGGAGATGCATCCTCCCGAGAAAGCGGTGAGATCGATATTATGAATACCCGATTGTAATGTTTTCAGGAACAGGAGATAGTCAGGATCGGTCATACTGTTTACCATGGCAAAAACCCGGTCGTTGTAATTCCACTTGAGGCTATCGAGCGCCATATTCGACAGCTCAAAAATTCTAAGCGTATCGCCCAGGGTTGCCTGCGATGATAGGAGGAAATCGGCCTTTAGCGCGTCGTTGCCAATGGATAGATTAATGGTATCCCAAGCAAAACAGCCAATGCTATTGGTTACCTCGAGGTAGTAGTCGTTTGGATCGCCAACCGCTACAAAACGCTCATTGGAAATAGTAGCCTGCGTGGTAAACCACTTGTAGGTGGTAAACTCCTGCCCATCGAGGGTGTACTTATTTCCGGGGCACAGCTTAATATCATCGCCCAGATCCACCTCCAGCTTCTCGGGCTCATTGATGGTAAACGACTCGTTGGTAACACACTTATTGGCATCGGACAGCGTCAAGCTATAGGCGCCCTTATACAGGTTGCTAATAAGCGCGGTTGTTTCGCCCGTGGACCACTGGTAGGCGTAGTTGCCCACCCCGCCATGGCCTTCGGCCTTTAAGAAGGCATCGTTATACCCAAAACAGTGAGCATCCTTACTATCGGCAATGACAATCCTTAACGAGTCGGGCTGCGTTACTTCGAAATATTTAACAGAAGAGCATTTGTTTGTATCCGAAATGGTAACCGAGTGTACGCCCTGGCTATATCCGTTGGCCACTCTGCCTGTATCGGCATTGGACCACACAAAGCTATATGGAGCAAAAGGGTCGCCGGGCTTAACTCCGGTGATAAAGGCCGTGCCGGTATTCCCGCCAAAGCATAGCACCGCCGTAGTATCCACATCGGTAACTGCGGGATTGGTCGATGGTTTTATGCGCTTCTCGGTATGCTGATAGCAATTATGGTAGTCGTAAACATCAAGCGTATATAGTCCATTTCGCATGAGTGCCGTTGCGGTGCTATCCGTTCCCACAAGATCATTGCTGAAGTTACGCCAAGCATAGGTATAGGGTCTTGTTCCACCCTGCAGCGATACTTTTACTTTACCATTATCGGTATTGCAGGTAGTATGCGTAATATCAATACTCTTGAAAAGCAGCGAATCGGGTTCGTGCATAACCGCTAGAACGGTATCTTGTCCAACACAGCTATTGGCATCGGTAAAAAGATAGTGATACTCCCCCGCAGCAATACCCGTAGCAACGGTGCCCGGCTTCCAACCGGCCGGTGCATCAATATATGCAAAGCGATAAGGAGCCGTGCCGCCATTTACTGTAAACTCAACACGTCCATCAGCCGCACCCTTGCAGTTTACGCTATCAACCAAGGCTATAGCCGAGGTAAGGTAATCGGGCTCTGCGATTTCTATGGCCACGCTATCGACAACCCCCATCTTATCGGTGAGGTAGAAGTAGTGCTTTCGCACATTGAGCGTATCGAAGAAGTTGCCGTTGACGTAGTGGGCAGTATTATCATGTCTAAACTGGTAATCGCCCCAACCGCCTTCGGCCTTAAGGGTTACATTGGCATCCTTATACGTTTTACAACTTTCGTTATTTTGTTCAGCAATACTAATGGACAGGGAAGCAGATGGCGCTTCAACCGTTGCGGTATCGACAATGGTATTGCCGTAGCGGTCGGTTACCAAAACCCGGTATTTGCCGGCGGTAAGGCTGCGTAAGGTGCTGCTTTCGGGATAATTCTGCGATGCTGGAACTCCGCTACCGCTTCCCGAAACCCGTGACCATTCAAATATATTACCACCGCCGCCACCAGTTACCACAACAACTACTTCGCCCGTTGCCCCTCCAATGGTGTCGACATTTACAACGTTTATACTTCGGAATAGGAAAGGTCGGTAAGGTTCAATCGTAAAGTTGGCATATACCGTTGTATCGCCCGCAGTTATTCCCGAAATAAAATAGCTGCCACCCGCAAGGTTTTGAAGCGAAACGGTATCGCCCTTGCAGTAGAATAGGGTGGTTGAATCGCTTGGATTAAACTCTAACCTTTCATTTGCAGGGGAAATAAGATCAAAAGACTTCCATGCCTTAAACTTAGAGGTTAACTTACAGAATCCATTCTGCGCCAAAAGCGATGTTTCATTACCCAACTTGGCAATAGCGAAACGAGCATCGCTCACTCCCGGCAAGTATATGCTTGTATCTTTCGAACATCCCTCATTTCCAGTTACCCTTATCGAATAATGGCCTGAAGGCTGATTGCTTAACAAGGCTGAATTATCAGGCAGACTAGCACCAAACCGTTTTTTCCATTGATATGTGAATGGCTGAACGCCTCCTCTTACAGATGCCTGTATGGCTCCACCCGATGTATTATCAGTATATACAATTGCAAGGGAAACCCTCATCATTGATGTATCGGAGAGCGTAGCCTCAAGGTCAAATAAGCAGCCGTTTCCATCGGTAATGCGCATGGCATGGCTACCGGCGGCTAAGCCATTAAGGCTAACCGTTTGCGCTAGGGGCACAACTAGCGAATCCTTTATTGCTTCGCTAAAGAGGGTGTAAGGGGTAGTCCCACCCATAATACCAATCTTCAACTCACCATTATTGGAGCAGGTAGGCAATAATGATTCGGAAACCCATGAGAGGAGGTTGTCTTTGGGTTCGGTAACTAGAACAGAATCGCTGAATGTGGCACCCAGGCTATCCTGCACCGTAATTTTATAACTACCGGCATACAGATTATTAAAGGTATTCCGCTTGTAGAACGCGCCATATAAATCCCGCTTGTAGCGATAGCCACCCCAACCTCCTGAGGCTTGCACGGTGAAGGAGCCAACCTGCGACTTACAGCGAGCATCCTGCTTATTGGTTACAGTAAAGCGGAGGGCTGCATTCGGCTCTTTTACCCATAAGGAGTCTGTTTGGAACGAGCACCCCTTAACATCTTCTACATGGATTGCATACTTACCGGCGCGCAAGGAGCCGAGAGCAAACGGGATTTCACTCGGTCGAAATGAGCTGTCGATACAGGTAGCCTGTGAATTAAAAAGCTTAATCTCTTTCAACCCTGCATTGCCGCCAAAAGCGGTGCTTTGTATGCTGCCCGATGGAGTTCCCTTGCCGATAACATTAAAAACGTTGTCGATTACCAACGAAATTGGTGCAGCTGGCTGATTAACAGCAATATCATAGGGGTTATTTGACAAACAGCCAAGCGTATCGGAAGCAAAAATCTGATACTTTCCCAGTTTCAGATTAGCAAAACTGTTGCTCAAATCGGTAATGGAATCGGAGTAAGCAAAGTCGAAACCCTTGATATAGCATTTCCGCATGGGCGTTGTTCCCGCCAGCGACAAAACTTTCACCTCGCCATTGCGCTCACCGTAGCAGGCAACAGGTATAACATCAGTGCCTGTAACCGAAGGGTTGTGGTACTCAGCCAAAGGAACACTCTGAGATACCGAGCAGTTTTGGTTATCGGCAACCGTTAAGCTGTATATGCCAAACGGAAGTTTATTGCCCAAGTCTGTGATTGTATCCGTGGAAAATTCGGCATCCATTTCTTTGTAGAGCTTAGCATCTTTCTGCCACCCGTACTTATAGCCACCATTGCCCCCCTTAA
>NZ_FMYP01000117.1 GCF_900096565.1 Williamwhitmania taraxaci | reverse complement strand
AGTGGATAATGCGGGGACGACAGCGCATCCTAAAGCTCTTTTCGGCCAAGAAATACCACCTGCTGCTGGAGTGAAGCGGCCACGCTGCTGTGCCCAATGGGAAAGGTATGCCCGCGCCTCAATAGCTAGTAATTGAATACCTGACACTTACGGTTCGTTACGGTTTTTATTGTTGCAGGCTTCCAAAAAAGGAAGTTGCAAACCATAGGGGGAGCGAAAAACGGAAGAAGTGACGCAAAGAAGGGCTATGTCGAACCAAAAAAATGGCAAAATATCCACCAAGCAAACCTAAATACGCTAAGATTTAAAACCTAGCAATCGACCTGCGGATTTAAGGTTTAACCAAAACGGTCTCTATTTAAATAAAGGTAACCAGAAGGTTTGCAAAGAAATTCCAAATAGTGGCAGCGCCAATGGCAAATACCTTGGCAAAATAGAAGTTCCACTTAAGTTTACTCACCAATATCCAAATAACCAAACTGTTGATTGCCAATCCAACCATGGAGACGGCTAGAAATTTCCCATACTCCTCGAGTAGGTTTGGATTTTGGCTGTGGAAGGTGTAAATTCGGTTGAAGAGGTAGTTGGTGGAAGCCGCAATTGTAAAGCCAATCGCATTTGCAATGTACTGGTGTACCTTCGCTTTTTCTTTTAATAGGTAGGTTATGCCAAAATCTACAAGCACTCCTGATGCACCAACCAGGCCAAACTTTATGAATTTGGTAAATAGATCAGGATACGTGTTCAGATACACCATGGCCATGATTAAATAAAAAAAGCCCTGCTGAGAGGGCTTAAGTGGCGGAGAGAGAGGGATTCGAACCCCCGGTACCCGTAAAGATACAACGGTTTTCGAGACCGCCCCGTTCGACCGCTCTGGCATCTCTCCATTCCATAATAGTAGGGAAGGTTTTCACCTTCCCATTTTTTGTGCGGAGAAAGAGGGATTCGAACCCCCGGTGCCCTCGCAGACACAACGGTTTTCAAGACCGCCGCATTCGACCGCTCTGCCATTTCTCCATTCTCGGGGGGCAAAAGTAGTGCATTTTTTCATTCTATCAAGGGAAACAGCTAAAATCTACAAAAAAAAAGGTCGTTGAGTTCTTCCTAAAATATTCCTAAAAATCTCCATTTTCAAGTGGTTTCTTATCAGGTTATTGCAGATACGCAAGAAAATCTAACGAAAATTAAAATAAAAGTGAAAAAAAGTGCTGAACATTTGTAAAACATAAGAAAAACCCTATATTTGTTGGAGATTGTTTGACCAACAAGAATTACTAACCTAAAATTACACTGGTTATGAACAAGGCACAACTTATCGATGCTATTGCTGCAGAAGCTAACTTAACTAAAGCCGATGCTAAGAAAGCACTTGATGCTTTCGTGAAATCTACCACCGACGCGCTTAAACAAGGTGATCGCGTTGCTTTGGTTGGTTTTGGATCGTTCTCAATTTCTACCCGCAACTCCAGAACTGGAAGAAACCCTAAAACTGGTGCGCCTATTAAAATTAGCGCTAAGAAAGTGGTTAAGTTTAAATCTGGTAGCGAGCTGAACGACATCGTTCAATAGCATTTTTGCCATTGATCGCAAGGGAGACTCCCGTTCTCCCTTTTTTTGTTCCATTTAACCAACCGTTTCAGCTATGGACGATCGGCTAATAGAGTATCTGTCGCAATTCTTAACCGATTCTCGAAAAGAAGCCATTCAATCGGCACTATCATTTAGAACAAGGTATCTAACAGTTTGTCTGGAAGATATTTACCAATCCCAAAACGCCAGCGCTGTTCTACGCAGTTGCGATTGTTTTGGGATTCAGGATGTACATATCGTGGAGCGTGAGCATCGGTTTACTCCTAATCCAATGGTAGCCAAAGGTACCTATAAATGGCTCGATCTTCACCGATACCGAGAAGAGCAAGGCTATACTCCGGGGTTAATTAAGAGCCTCCGTGAAAACGGATACCGAATTGTAGCAACAACTCCGCACCAAAGCGATGTATCCCTCGAAAATTTTGATCTCACCAAGGGGAAAGTTGCCCTCTTTATGGGGACGGAACATTCAGGCCTATCAAGCGATGTGCTGGATAATGCCGATGAATATCTTAAGATTCCAATTTATGGGTTTGCAGAAAGCTTAAATATTTCAGTGGCTGCAGCCATAATTATTCACCATCTTTCCTTACGTTTACGCAATGATAGCAACATTGCCTGGAGACTTGATGAAGCAGACAAAAAGGCCCAACATCTCAAGTGGATAAAGGCTTGTGTGAAGAATTCTGAGTTGCTTTCGAGCCACTTTTTTAAAAATTTGCAATTAAATTCTCAATAAGTAGGGTTTTTTTGATGAAAATTCTTAATTTTAGAGAAGAAAGTTGTAAAAACTATTCCGGATGCTGAACTGTATTATTATTGATGACGATGAACTCTCGTGCAGGGTCATTGAAGAGTTTATCAAGAAGACAGAATTCTTGAATTTTGTCAAGTCGTTTCCTTCGGCAATTCAGGCTATTCGTGGCATAGAAAAAGGTGACGATGTTCATCTTATCTTTCTTGATATCGAGATGCCTGAGATGACTGGTATCGAGTTTCTTAAGACGCTAAAGGTGGCTCCACAGGTGATTATTGTTTCGTCAAAGGATCAATACGCTCTGGAGGCTTTTGAATACGACGTGACGGACTATTTGCTTAAGCCCGTAAACTATGCTCGTTTTTATAAGGGCGTAACAAAAGCGTTCGATCGCTTCAACTCGGTTACAAAGCAAGCCAACGAAGACGATGAGATCTTCATCAAGAAGAATAGTTCACTTGTTCGACTGAAACTGAGTGAGATTTTGTGGGTTGAAGCACTTGAAAACTATGTGGTTGTGAATACTGGTAAAGAAAAACACACTATCCATTTTACCATGAAGGCCATTGAGAGTCAACTACCCTCCAATACCTTTAAGCGCGTTCATCGCTCGTTTATTGTTAATGTAAAGCGAATTTCGAGCATTGAGGATAATTCTATCCTGCTCCGATTCCCAACCGGTTCGAAACTCGTTCCAATAGGTAAAAGTTACCGTGATAAACTCCTAAGAGAGCTGAAGCTTATTAGTAAATAGATTCCCATGATTTCGCTGCGCAATTTGTTCCTGCAGCACGTTGCTCAAACCTCAGAGACGCCTATTGGACTTGAGGTTGAACGTGCTGAGGGTATTTATATTTTTGACCATTCGGGTAGAGGATACCTTGATTTAATTTCAGGCGTTTCTGTTTCAAGTATCGGCCACTGCAATCCCATGGTCGTCGATGCCGTAAGGTCTCAAGCCGAGAAGTATATGCATCTGATGGTTTATGGTGAATACATTCAAGCACCTCAGGTTGAGTATGCCAAGGAGTTAACCAACCTGCTCCCGTCAAGTTTGTCACAAGTTTACTTTGTAAATAGTGGCTCCGAAGCAAATGAAGGGGCCCTTAAACTCGCCAAAAGGTTTACTGGCAGGACTGAACTGGTGGGATTCGTCAATGCTTATCACGGGAGTACCCATGGTGCTCTAAGCATGATGGGCGACGAGGGTTTCAAAAATGCTTTCCGACCATTACTTCCCGATACGCGCCATTTGCCGTTCAACGACATTGAATCGCTCAACCAAATAACTTCCCGAACAGCTGCGGTTTTGGTGGAGCCTATTCAGGGCGAAGCCGGAGCTATTGTTCCTACCCACAAATTCCTGGTGGCTCTGCGCAATAAATGCACGGAAACCGGAGCCCTTCTCATCTTTGATGAGGTGCAAACTGGCTTTGGACGAACCGGCAGCCTCTTTGCTTTTCAAAAGTTGGGCGTGGTTCCCGATATCTTTACCATTGCCAAGGGAATGGGTGGCGGTATGCCGATTGGTGCATTTGTGTCGAGCAAGGAGATTATGGAATGCCTTAAGAGCAATCCGATACTTGGACATATTACTACCTTCGGTGGTCATCCGGTTTCGTGTGCTGCTGCGCTTGCAACCTTAAGGGTGCTTGTCGAAAATAGCTATATCGAGGAAGTTGACTCGAAGGAGATTCTTTTCCGTGAACAGCTGATACATCCGCTTATTAAGGAGATAAGGGGTATTGGGTTGCTCCTTGCCGTTGAACTTGGTGATGCGGCTATGGTCCAAAAGGTAATTCGGGCCTGTTTCGATCGTGGAATTATTCTGGATTGGTTTCTTTTTTGCGATACAGCATTTCGAATTGCACCGCCATTGATTATTACAAAGGAGCAGATTGCTTCGGTTTGCAAAACTATTCTTGAGGCATTGGATGAGGTCAATGGGCAATTGTAATTGGATGTGGCATAAACTATTTGCCTAATCCCATCGTTAATCCTCATGGCTGCTTATCTTTGTAGTTGGTAAATCGAATCGATATGTGTAAACGAGTGCTTTGTTTGTTTGTATTGGGGATAAGTTTGGTTTCATGTCCTTTCTCTACAGCGGCTACGACCGTAAATTCTGTAAGAGAGGAAGAGGTTGCCATTAGTCAACTGATGAAGCAGATTGCTGCCCGACCCGAGTTTGGGGAGATGACACGCCTAAATACAGAGGTAATCGCGCGGTTGAAAACGCTTCTCCATTCTCCCAATTCCTACGATTATCCTTTTGATTCCCTGCTGCATATCGGTAAAGTTGTTTCCCCCGATGGTAATTGGCGGATATTTACTTGGAATAACCCACTTCCCGGTGGATTTCAAAAGATGTTTGGATTCCTTCAAGTGAGAATGGAAAACGAAGGACCAGTCGTTGTCTACGACCTTATCGATTCAAGGTCGAAGATTCCCACACCGATGACTCAAGTTTTAACCCCCCAGCAGTGGTATGGCGCCCTCTACTACCAAACCGTGAAGAAAAAGGCGGGGAAAGTTATTTACTATGCTCTCATAGGGGTCGATCTGAATGATTTGTTTACCAGTAAGCGCGTTATTGATATTCTTTACTTCGACGAGCAAGGTAACCCCCATTTTGGTGCTCCAATCTTTGATAATGGAAAGCGGTTATTCTCAAGGGTGATATTTGAATATTCGGCAAAAGCCACCATGATGATGCGCTATATGGACGAGTCGGACATGATTATATTCGATCATCTTAGCCCTTCGGAGCCACAGTATGTAAACGATTTTCGGTTTTATGGGCCCGATTTTTCTTACGATGGGTTTAAGTTTGAAAAAGGAAAGTGGTTGCTGCATTCCGACCTCGATATGCGTAATCCAAAAAGGCCTTTGCCCAAGAATAAACCTGTCGTTAAAGTATTTGATAGTATTAAACCCTGATGAGTTAGTTTTGGTGTAAATCTAATTCAACGACCAAAATTTAATTGTAATGAAAAAAATAGCAATGTATATGGTGGCACTTGGTGCGCTGGCTGCTTATGGCTGCTCTTCACAAGAGAAGGGAGACTCCGATTTTCAATGGCAAGTTGATAAGTTTGCCGATATTAAGATTCTACGCTATCAGGTTCCAGACTTTGATAGCCTTTCGCTCGGACAAAAGAAGCTGGTATTCTTCCTTTCACAAGCGGCACTCTCGGGACGTGACATTCTGTGGGATCAAAACTATAAGTATAATCTTGCGGTAAGAAGAACCCTCGAGGCCATTTATACTGGCTACGATGGGGATAGAACGACTCCCAATTTCGAGAAGTTTGTGACTTACCTGAAGCGTGTCTGGTTCTCAAATGGTATTCATCATCACTATTCGAACGAAAAATTTATTCCTGAATTTTCGAAGGAATATTTTGCCGAGCTGGTTGCCAATACGCCAGAGCGTTCCTTCCCGAAGGAACTGGGGACATTAATAGAGATGCAGAGCCTTCTCGTTCCAATTATTTTTGATCCAGAAGTGGCTCGTTTTCGCGTGAATCAAACGCAAGGCGTCGATTTAGTTGCCTCCTCGGCCATGAATTACTATGAGGGCGTTACCCAAAAGGAGGCCGAAGATTTTTATGCCAAAATGGTTAATCCAAAGGATACCCAACCGATATCTTATGGGTTGAACTCTAAATTGGTTAAGGAGAATGGTTTGGTGTTCGAAAAGGTTTGGAAGGTAGGAGGGATGTATTCCGCCGCAATCGAGAAGATAGTCTACTGGCTCCAGAAGGCTGAGGCTGTTGCCGAGAACGATATTCAGAAACAAACCATTCGCCATCTGATTGATTACTTGTCAAGTTTCACAAGATTGTTTATGACAACTTGTTTGATTAATATATTTCAAAGATAAAACTTTATTTTTAAACTCATCAGGTTCTTGTAAAAATATTTCCGGTTTAATTTCGAACCATTTTTCGATAGCTTGAAAAGGTGTTTTCACATTAAGTTCTTTTCTTAAACCTCCGTGTCTTCGGTAGAGAATATAATACATC
>NZ_FMYP01000116.1 GCF_900096565.1 Williamwhitmania taraxaci | reverse complement strand
AACCAAATCCTCCTCCCTTTTCTCATTCCGCTACGCTCCATGAGAAAAGGGAGGAGGATTAATTCCATTAACAATGTGGTGAAACTTTACAATTACTACAATTCCGGTGATTTAAGGAAGTTCGATGCTTACAATCTTGCTTGGGTTTCTGATATGCAATCGCAGGTGGACTTTACCAATGGTTTTATTGAGAATTATGGTGATCCGTTGGGCTATAAGGCTTCATGGGAAGCAATAGTTAACTTTAAGAATATTGAAGCTACCAAGCGCACACAAATAATTAGCGATAACGCACAGTGGTTTGAGGATAATTCGCCAGTGGATCCCAAGTATAAGAAAGCAACAGTTAAGGGCGTTAGTGCTAAGGTGATTACCGTGGCTTGCCTTGGCGGCGATTGCTATCCGGCTACGCCTATTGGGATTAACCTCCCCAACGCTGATTGGATTCGTAAGGATTTTGGGTCGAAGAGCGTAACTATTGAGAACATTACCCATGCCTATGATATGGCTGCTCTTGGTGATGGTTTCTCTGCCGAATTTGCTTACTCGGAAGAGGAGATTGAACTGGCCAAGACGTATGGCTCGTTGGCGGGGAATCTGCATACCGATCTTCACGAATGCCTAGGCCACGGTTCGGGTCAGCTGGCGCCTGGCACCAAAGGAGATGAATTGAAAAACTATGGTTCAGCATTAGAGGAGTCGCGGGCCGATCTTTTTGCCCTCTACTATATTGGTGATCCCAAAATGGTAGAACTTGGAATTCTTCCTTCTTTTGATGCAGCCAAGGCCGAATACAACTCATTCATTCGTAATGGCATTATGACCCAGCTTACGCGCATTGAGCCAGGCAAGAATATTGAGCAGGCCCATATGCGCGATCGTTCCCTGATTGCCCATTGGTGCTATGAGCACGGCAAAGCCGAGAATGTGATTGAGAAGGTGGTACGCGATGGTAAAACTTATTTTATAATAAACGATTACCAAAAACTCCGCGCCCTTTTTGGCCAAATGCTAAAGGAAATGCAGCGCATTAAATCGGAAGGCGATTATGAGGCTGGTAAAAAGTTAATTGAGACCTATGCTGTGCCTGTAGACCGAACCCTTCATGCGGAGGTTTTGGAGCGTTACAAGAAGCTTAACCTTGCGCCATACTCGGGATTCTTGAATCCGGTATTGGTTCCTGTTGAGAAGAATGGCGAAATAATTGATGTTAAGATTGAATATCCAACCGATTATGCCGGTCAGATGATGGAATATGGAAAAACGTTCTCGTTTATTCCAACCTTCAACTAGCTATTATAGAGTCTACAAAAAAAGATCGCCGAGAGTATTCTCGGCGATCTTTTTTATGTGGCTATAAACGCTACTGCGGCGCAAAATGGCTTGCTATAAGTTAAGCCTCAAACGTAGCGTTTTTTGTCCCGAATCGCTGGAGCGGAGTTTCTCTCCATTTTGCAGCACCACGAGGTAGCTATCCTTCTCGTAGAGTTCCAGTCGCTGAATTTTCGCTACATTCACAATATATGAGCGGTGGATACGTACAAACTTGGAGACAGGAAGGTGTGATTCTAGAAACTTCATGGTTTTTTCTTTCATGAATTTTCCTTTGGGTGTATGAATTACCACGTAATCGCCATCCGATTCCACGTATATAATGTCATCTACCGGAATAACCTCAATGCTACCAGCCTTGCGTACTGCAATACGCTCGAGGTGCTCAATAGTTTCCTCGTTGGCCTTAACAACCGCTTCGGCAACTTTTGCATCGGTTTGGTTTGAGTTAAAGCGAATAATTGCCCGCTCAACGGCTTCTTTAAACCGGGATTGGGCGAATGGTTTGAGCAGATAATCAACGGCGTTCATCTCAAACGCCTTTAGGGCATATTGGTCGTAGGCCGTTGTGAAAATAATCAGGCAAGGATGATCGAGGAGTTCGAGCAGCTCAAATCCGGTTAGCTTGGGCATTTGAACATCTAGGAAAACAAGATCCGGTTTCATTTCATTAATCACCTTTGCTCCTGTAAAACCATCGCCAGCCTCTCCAATCACCTCAATCGCAGGAATAGACTTTAGGAACTCCCTCACAATGGCTCTAGCGGGCTCTTCGTCTTCAATAATTAAGGTCCGTATTTTTCTTTCACTACTCATGATATTCCATTTTTGGTTTGCGGAATGGTTAATAGAACCTCAAAAATGCCCTCATGTTTCTGCGTTTTAAGCAACTTATCGCTTCGGTATATGAGTTTCAACCGATCATTAATGTTTGTCAGCCCAACGCCAGAGCCTCTCCGTGAAGGAACTCCCGGCTCAAAATTGTTGGTTATGCGAAAGTTCAGAACGCCATCCTCAATCCACGTGTGGGTTTGAATAATTATTTCGGAGGTGCTTTCGTAGACCCCATGCTTCACCGAATTTTCGTAAAGTGGTTGTAGTATCATGGGTGGAATTGTGCATACCAGTAGTTCTTCCGGTATATCGAAGCGATACTGCAGCTTACTTCCAAAGCGAACCTTTTCAATTTCGAGGTACCGGGTAATGTTTTCCATCTCCTTTCCCAGGGTGGTCATGTTGTTTGTGCCGGTTGAAATGGTGTAGCGAAGGTAGTCCGATAGTTTCACCAGCATTTCGCGTGCGCTTTCGGGAGCTGTAATGGTAAGCGAGCTAATGGAGTTTAGGCTATTGAAAAGAAAGTGGGGGTTGATTTGCGATTTCAGCATGTTCAACTCTACTTCGACAAGCATCTCCTGCAGCTTGGCCTCGCTTTCCACTTTTTCCTGAAGGTTGTTGTAGTAGATAATTAAGTAGTAAACCAACGAGAGCATTATGTAGATGAAAATTCCCGAAGCAACTCTTGTGGCCAGTGGTATGGAGGAAAATGCGCCATATTCCGGCCAAGGAGCCGTTAATACGGTTACCACTTTTTCGGTAATTAGGGCCCAGCCACCAACCGTAACCACTCCAACTGTTAATTGGTTTATTACCAAGTTGAAGGTGCTTGTTTTGCCCGGTTGGTAAAGTTGAGTAATATACCAAATGGGCATTCCTAATAGGGCAAAGAGGGAAGTTGAGAAGACACCGTCGATGGCTGTAGGCAGCAGAGGGAGCGCTGTGGATAGGTAGACTATGGACAGCTGGAGGATTACTAATACGCCCCAAGCTGCCACATACCAGAGTATCGCAACTCGGTTGGGTAGAACCGATTTTGCCATCTGCCTCTAGTAACTTTTAATTTCACCGCCACCAAAAATGGCTAAACCTCTTATTAACAAAACCTTATTTGGATCCACCTTGCTTTGAATAATGGTGCGCTTATCGCCAAATCCGCCAAGAATTGATACTACAGAAACTTGAATGGACCACTCCGATGGCACAATAAGAGTAACGCCACCAAATATGCATACTACCTCAAGCATACTTGTGCCGTCAACCATATCGGCTTGGGTGAGATCTATTTCGGCACCGCCAAAAATATTAACCATTTTCCCACCGCTGAAGGTCTTATTGCTTATTTTTTTTTTTGAACCGCCAAATATGTTTAATTCGTCCAAATCGCCAGTGGTGCTTGTATTGGTGCAGCGATTGTGATTCAACTTACCTCCAAAAATTTTCTGACCAATAGCATTAAAGAAAATGATGATGCCAAGGCCAATTACCAGAACGGGCCAGTAAATGCCTATAAAATCGTAAGGGGTATTGATGACGCGAGAAGCCAGGAAAAATCCTCCAATGAGCGTTAGCACCAATCCGGTAAAACGGCTGTCTCTGTCGGCAAGGTTAATAAGACCGATAGAGAACAGGAGCATGGGCCATGAGAATAGTATATGCTTGATGCCCGGCTCAATGTAGCCAAGATTTGCAGCTAGCCAAACTGCTCCAGCGGTAATAACCAATAGGCCAAAAATGGCTTTCTTCATTTTTCTAGGGCGATGTTCGCAATATATTCTTTCCATAATTATAGTCTTAAATTACAACTTTATAACGACAGGACAAATGTAAGGTGATTCGTTATGCAAATCTAGTAAATCCCGATGAACGGCGAAATTTCTACGATGAATCGATTGGATAGTACTATAGGTTGGGTATTATCAATGGTTGTTCCGCAATCGATTGCACGCGCAGCCCGAAACGCAGTTCTTTAGAATTGGAAAGAGGTCGTCAGTGAAGGTTGTAATTCACCGACGACAATCTGCATTTGCCCTAATGCTTCTAATGTTGATTAACGTTGAGACATAATCTAACTTACATCCTTCTTTCGATGATCCTCTTCTCTTGCCCGCAATTCTACAAGCTCGTCTTCTAGGCGTAATATGGTTGAGCGCATGTCGTCCTCCTGGATCTTCATCTCTTTCTCCATTCGCTGAGCTTGCGCCAAGAGGTCTTTTGTTTGCTTGTTTATGCGCATACCATTGAGCGTTATTCCTATGGATTTTGCCATCTGTTCCACCATTTCGATTTGATAGGTGTCCAGAATATGGAATGAGGCAATTTCGATTACACCTTCCACTCTATCTTCGGCAATTACCGGCACAATAAAAATGTTGCGGGGCAGCGCTTCACCCAAACCTGAGGTTATCGTAATGTAATCGTCGGGGACCTCAGTTAGGAACATACTTTTCCGCTCAAAGAAACAAACACCAGCTAGTCCATCGCCCATGGCTACTGTTTTTTTTATGTATTTACGGCGGTCAAACGCGTAAGTGGCCCGAAGGGTAAGCGCTGGGTTTTCCGGATCCGTGTAGTCCGATTGGAAAAATATGGCTTGGTTGGCCTTTAGATAGGTAACCAAGAAACTAATAATGGCATAGCCCACATCATCGATGCTATCGTGATTAATATGCAGCACTTCGCCCATACCTGCAATTCCTTGGGTTACGTATACCCGTTGCTCTTCCTCTCTTCTTCGAGTCACAGTATCGATTTCGGCCTGCTGAAGCTTGTTGCGCATCTCCAATAGCGAGTTTCCAAGAACATCATCATCGCCTAACGTTTCGTAGCTTGCCTTGAAGTTTCGGTTTCCAACTTCCGCAGCAAAATGGGATAGGCGTTTTAGTGTTCCAATTAGCTGGTTTAACGAATGGGCAATAGAACCCAGTTCGTCCCTGTTTTTAATATCTACCTCATCGGGGTGGCGGCCCTTGCTCAACTGCTCCACTTTATCCCTGATTATTATAACTGCACTTGAAATCCGGCTTGAGAAGATAAATGCAACGATTAATGCGATAACGATTGAAATGATTCCAAGAATCCAAGTTGTTCTTAGTGATACGGCAACTGTATGGACCGAAGATTTTTCGGCTTCAGTTACAATTTTCTGAGTATAACTTTTTGCCTTATCTAATCCTTTTATGGATAAGAGTCCTTCTTTTGCAACATCCTTAAGAAGGTTAATGATTCGGGGATCACTTATCGTTATCTGATTGTCAACGGTAGGAGTCTTTTGGCTTGCATTAAGTATGTTGTGAACTTCCTCTATTTTGCTTTTAACCTTAAGCCCATAATCTAGTTCAAATGCGTTGATAAAATTCAAAATACTATCCTTGTAATAGTTTCCTGCCATTGATTCCGATTCTGAAAAAACGGTTTTAATGGTTTTTATTTGGTCGTTTACAAATTGTGCTTGAAATTGATGTTCGCCCCACCAATATGCGAAATCTTCATTGTTTACTGCCGAAACCATTTCGTAGAGAATGTGAACATCGGAGCGGACAAAGTATTTGGCTTCAAGAATCGCATCGGATACTACGATACTTGAGGTTATTTGCTTTTGCTTATTCTCGATAGATTTTAAGAACAGAATGCTTTGTATCCCCACAAAAAGCATTAATACCGTAATTAAAAGAAAGCTAAGAAGGAGCTTGTTGCTTATTTTATATATGCGTTTGACTTCCATTATGAGGAAAATTTGGGTTGTTTTAAGTGGAAAAGGTAATAAATAATAATTGTATGTTAACACATACTAATTTGAGGGTTAGGTTGTATTGTCTCGTTTAATAACAAAGTTTCATATTTAAATCGATTGCACGAGGATAAAAAAAGTTGATAAATTGAGACCGTTGCAAAAGGCAAAGAATTCATTTTTCTCTGTTTTTCCAGCTCAAAAAACACTTTTTTGAGGTGGAACTCTTCAATTATGCTCTATCATCGAGCTAACCATGCTTCCATAGGCATGGTTTTCGACCTATTTTTCGTTTATGTACATAGCTATCCTAGGTGATCGGTAAAGGTTGTATGCCATTGCTTCCATCAGGTGCTGCGTATGCATTTTCTGTAGCCCCACATACCGCGCAGTACCTCCCCCAAACCAGCGCCGGATTGATCCAAAGGTTCGCTCTACCTGATACCTTACTTTGCTGATGAGCTTGTTGCACTCCTGCTCCCGTTTTGTGAGCGGGCGATTCTTTGCAGCCTTGTGCATCACGTGGTTGCGCAACCTTCGTTTGGTTACTGCCGCATC
>NZ_FMYP01000115.1 GCF_900096565.1 Williamwhitmania taraxaci | reverse complement strand
GAGAATGAAAATGCCATCCGCACCCAGGTTTGGTGCACGCTGATCGCCCAGCTGCTCATGACCGTGATCCAAAAGATGGCCAACACCCAGAAAGCATTTTCGGTGGTGGCAACGCTAGTCCGGATACACCTGATCAGCCTACTCGATGTTTTTGAGCTGCTCCGCAGCACCAAGCGGGACTACTTAAATAAGCGAGGTTCGCCAGATTTATACGGTCAAATTAAACTTATTTTCTGAGGGGTGCTTTTCTAATAATCAAAATCGTTGCCTGTGTTTATTGGGATGCAGAGGCAATAAATGAATATTTAGAGTTTAGTCGGACAGTAGTGACTTAAAATAAATGAAACGGAAAGCCATACTGTCATAAAAGAGTAGGCGTTTAGGGCAGCTGTTTTTTGTAGCCTATGCAATAATGGTTGTTCCCTTTATATTATAGAATCGCCCCAAGAGCCATGGCTTTTGGGGCGATTTTTTAGTGCATTCACGAGGTTAGTTTCAAAAGGTCGGAGTTTGGTGGGCGTTCTGGAAGCACAGCCATGTGTATAGAAAAAAGCACCCGGGGTGACTTTTCTTTGTGAAAAGTCACCCCGGGTGCTTTATGGTATGGCGTAGTGGCTACAGCTTAATGCTTACCGTTGTTGCCTTTTGTCCCGAAACGGTAAGGCTAATGGTAGCCTTGGCGGCATCCCACTTCCAGCCCTTTAGGGTTTTCCCGTTTACCATCACCTGCTTGGGCTGGCGGGTAAGGTTGTGCGCGCTGGGAATTTGGGTTGTTGTAAGGTGAAAAACCGACTAACTGTTTTTGAAGTTTATGAAACAATTGCTTGGAGTGTTTGATTAATTGAGTAATTTCGATTACAGAGAACCTACAAGATTTACGATTTCAACCATCGCCAACCAAAACCGAAAAGAAATGAAAAAACAATTGATTAACCTGCTGTGCGCTGCTATGGTATTGTACAGCGTTGGGCTGGCCAGCTGCTGCAAGGATAAGGACGACGATACCCCCCGGGTAGGGCAATCGACGGCGGTGTTCAACCCCGACAAGACCTACGGCACCATGACCGACACTGAGGGGAACGTATACCGCACCATAACCATTGGCACCCAAACGTGGATGGCCGAGAACCTGCGCACCACCCGCTACCGCAACGGCGACCCCATACCCAACGGGGCCACCACCGACTGGCCGCTGAGCGACAACACCCCCGGCGGCTACTGCAGCTACAACAACACCTCCGACCCCGATACCATCGTTACCTATGGGCTGCTCTACAACGGCTACGCGGTGCTCGATGGCCGCAACCTAGCCCCCGAGGGGTGGCACATCCCCACCGCTGCCGAGTGGGATACCCTTATAGCCTTTGTGGCCGCAGGGGAGGGAACTACCGATATGTACGGTAGTAATTCGATAGCCGGAGGTAGGCTTCGGGAGGCGGGCACGCTCCACTGGGGTAGGGCAAACCGGGCCACCAACAGCAGTGGCTTTACCGCGCTACCGGGTGGGCATAGAGGACCAGGTAAGCCCTCTTTCAATCAAGTTGGCTACACCTGTAACTTCTGGTCTGCTACCTTGTATGATTCCTTTATACTATATTATTATAATTCGTGCCCCGATTTCCTTTCCTTTGGGAAAATGGCTTTTACTATGCCTGCCGGCTTTTCTGTTCGATGTGTTAAGAATTAAGAAATATGTTAAGAGCAACGACGTGTGCTAAAAATCCTCAAATTAATCAACCAAAACCAAAATATGAAAAACGTTTTATTTAGTTTGCTTTGCACAGCGATTGCTGTAGGTAGTTTGGCGCTTGCCAGCTGCTGCAAGGATAAGGACGACGATACCCCACGGGTGGGGAAATCGACGGCGGTGTTCAACCCCGACAAGACCTACGGCACCATGACCGACACTGAGGGGAACGTGTACCGTACCATAACCATAGGCACCCAAACGTGGATGGCCGAGAACCTGCGCACCACCCGCTACCGCAACGGCGATCCCATACCAAGCGGGGAGAATGACGAGTGGCTTTTTGGCGAGGGGACTCCCGGTGCCTGCTGTCGCTACAAAAACACCCACGATCTTGATTCCGTTGCCACCTTTGGGCTGCTCTACAACGGCTTCGCGGTGCTCGATAGCCGCAACCTAGCCCCCGAGGGGTGGCATATTCCCACTAACGTTGAGTGGGATACTCTAATGACAACAGTGGCTGAAGGAGAGGGACAGACTCAATATCCAATAAATACAATAGCGGGTGGCAAGTTGAGGGAGGCGGGCACGCTCCATTGGGGCAGGGCCAACCGGGCCACCAACAGCAGCGGCTTTACCTACCTTCCAGGCGGGGTACGTAATCCGGGGAAGCCCTCTTTTGAGCAAGTTGGCTACGGTGGCTTTTGCTGGTCTGCATCAGTTTATATGAATGGTATGCTCTGGTATTGTTCTTCTACTCCAGACTTTCTCTCCTTTGGTCGGCATGCTGGTCCCTGTGATGTGGGCATGTCGGTTCGCTGTGTTAAAGATTAAGTGGGTAACATGGACTGTAAAATGCGTATTGAACCTTAACCAAATATAAAAAGTAGAAATGAAAAAAGTAATGATTGTTGTTTGCACGGCGATTGCTGTAGGTAGTTTGGCGCTGGCCAGCTGCTGCAAGGATAAGGACGACGATACCCCACGGGTGGGGAAATCGACGGCGGTGTTCAACCCCGACAAGACCTACGGCACCATGACCGACATTGAGGGGAACGTGTACCGCACCATAACCATAGGCACCCAAACGTGGATGGCCGAGAACCTGCGCACCACCCGCTACCGCAACGGCGACCCCATACCCAACGGGGCCACCACCGACTGGCCGCTGAGCGATAACACACCCGGCGGCTACTGCAGTTACAACAACACCTCCGACCCCGATACCATCGCCACCTTTGGGCTGCTCTACAACGGCTACGCGGTGCTCGATAGCCGCAACCTAGCCCCCGAGGGGTGGCATATTCCCACCGCTGCCGAGTGGGATACCCTTATAGCCTATGTAGCCGCAGGGGAGGGTATTACCCAGAATGGAATAAATACGGTTGCTGGGGGCAAGCTGAGGGAGACGGGTACGCTCCACTGGGGCCGAGCCAACCGGGCTACCAACAGCAGCGGCTTTACCGCCCTGCCGGGAGGATCTCGAGGTCCGGGAAAACCATCTTTCGATCATGTGGGATATACTTGTTTTTTTTGGTCTTCAACTATTTATGATAGTTATAGTTTATGGTATTCTTCTTCAAGTTCAGATTTTCTTTCCTTTGGTACAGTGATGTTTTCTAAACCCTGTGGAATGTCCGTTCGATGTATTAAAGATTAATGTATGGTTTCTTGCTTTAACTTTTTTTTACAAAATCAACCAAAAACCAAAAATGAAGAATGTTTTATTTAGTTTGCTTTGCATAGCTATGGTTGTGCTAGTTGGTGGAAATGCTAGCGCTATCGATAACCTCACCGCATCAATCCCCAAGACCGAGAAGAGTAAGGGCTACCTTATGCCCATGAAGGCGGGGAGTAGCACTCAGTTTCAAGTTCAGGTAAAGTGTAACGTGCTCGATACCTTTACCGTTTCTATTAATAAGGAAACCACCTTTGGCGGATGTGCCAGTTGGTTTACTATCGACGTAAACAGCTTTGTTCTAACCATTGGGCAAACGGCTACGTTTCTTGTTACAGTTAGCCCTCCGGCTGGAACGATAGATTACACCTACCATTTTCGTCCTTACTTCAAAACGAATGACAGGTATGGAAATGATCAATCATTTGATTTGGGCAGAGATCTTAGTTTGATTATTGACAACACTCCACCCGAGATACTAGCCATACGGCAGCTGGGCGAAGCAAAGAGCACCTCGGTAAGCTTTAGCTGGGATTGCGCCGATAGCCGCTCCGATGAGTATACTTCCGCTACCAATAAAACTGTTGGGGTAATGGGAATAAGGAGCTACGGCATAGCGCTGCGCAATCAAAACGGAGCTACGGTGGATAGCAAATCATACGATGCCACGCTCAGCAACAACCTTCACACCTTTACGGTGCAGCCCAATGCCGTATACACGCCGGTGGTTTCGGCTGTCGATTTGGCCGGGAACTCTAGCGCAAAGGCTGGGGTAGCGGTAACAACACCGCCCGCAGCACCAGCAAATCTAGCATTTAGCAATACGGACTATTGTAGCACTACCCTAAGTTGGACTGCTTCACCAGGCGCCACTCGCTATCGTGTGTATGATGCCACGAAGAGCCCCGCTACTGAAATTTATACTACTGCGGGAACATCGTATACCGTTACCGGGCTGAAGGCCGGAACCACCTACAAGTACTACGCCACGGCAGTAGGTGCAGCAGGAGTTTCCCCCAGTAGTAGTGTGGTTTCGGTTGCAACGCTTACGATCCCTAAACCAATAATAACGGGTCCATCTGCTGTCTGTTCTCTCAGTAATGCTACTTACACCGTTACCAATATGCCTTCTGGATGTTCTGTTTCGTGGAGCAGCAGTTTAAATATAGTTTGTGTTTCGGGTCAGAGTAGCAATAGTTATGTTGTTAGATCGAATGACAATGGTGCCGGATTTATTACAGCTACCATTATTTCGTGTGGAGGCAGTTGCTCTAATACATGTCCTGTTGTTGTAGGCTCTCCAACACCTGGCCCAATTTCTATTCGCTTTGATGCTCCACCAAAGAGGTGTTCTGCTTCTATTGCTCCAATGCTAGGTGCTACGTCGTACCGATGGTATGTAGATGGTGTTTTGGAGCAGGATGAACTAAGAATTCGCTGTATTTTTGATCGGCAACTCCATAATTGTGGTCATGTATACTACGTAGATGTAGCGGCTGTAAATGCATGCGGTGTGTCGGAAATAAGCCATGCAGAGGTATCGGAGACACCCTGTGAAAATGATTTCAGAATTTTCCCCAACCCTGCTTCCGATAATGTAACATTGACCATTGGCGGTAGTGAGAATACGGCATCGTTTTTATCAACAAGCACTGCTGCATCAGCACCGTTCGGGGTAAGATCTACCTTGGCTGGCTCGTATACTATTCGTATATTGGATAACTACGGAATGCTAAAAGTTACGCTAAAGAGTTCTGGTGAACCGGTTGTAATACCCGTGGGTAGTTATAATAATGGAGTTTATATTGTTGAGATAAATGATGGGAAAAGAGTGTCTCGGCAGCAGCTGTTGGTAAAGCACTAGTTGTGAAAATTGCCGAAGTTCGTCTGCTTGTATCCGCTGTTTTGGCAATATGATAGTGAACTAAAGGGGTGACTTTTCTTAGCGAAAAGTCACCCCGATTGTTTTATGGTATAGCTTAATGCTTACCGAAGTTGCCTTTTGTCCCGAAACGGTGAGGCTAATGGTGGCCTTGGCGGCATCCCACTTCCAGCATAGTATTGGTGGTGTTCATGTGCAAGCAGGGTAGTACTTAGTCTTGGATGGGCAGAAATCCTTTTTCGCCCAGTTGTTTTATTACGCCTCTTAGAAGATAGTTGTTGTCAAACCGAATGACATATTTCCTTGTTCCTTCTTTCTCGGGAATAAGCATTTTTCTATCAATTAACCTTCGTATCTGTCTCGACACCTCTGCATCAGTTTTTCCGAGAAAAATATCCTTGATGTCTGCAGCTTGCATGGCTTGTTTTTCTACAACTTTCTTAAGTATTTTTGCCTCAACATAGGTGATATATTTCCTGCTTAGAGAGTAGTTAATGGCAGGAAGAAGTATCTCCTTTTTCAGGTAAGTGTAGTCGGTTAGTTTGTCTACTTTCTCTATCTCTTCTTTCAGCCCATTAAGTACATATTCTGACCACGAAATCATTGCATTTTCGGTTCCGCTATCGGCTTCCGCAAGGTGGTTGTAGTAGTCGTTTCGATTACTGCAAAATACTGCGGTCGGATTAATTATTCTTCCAACGTTCACGTTAAAACCTGTTTTTACAAGCATTGCATAGGTGAAAAGACGAACAGTTCTACCGTTTCCATTCCCAAATGGGTGAATCCATACGAATCGATGGTGGGCAATGGCCGCTTTTAGTAAATCATACTTTGGACTATCTTTCCTTTCAATAAAATCAAGCAATTCGGTCATGTAATCATCCACTTTCAACCAATCGGGTGGAAGGTGCATTGATTTGTTAATTTTAAGGTTGATCTTGCGGTATTCCCCCGGTGTTAGGTCGCCTTCTCCTTCAGGCGGTGGTTGTAGTCCATCTACAATCATTTTATGCATCTCACTTACAAAGGCTCGGCTCTATTCAGTGATAATGTTGTTGCAAAAATTTGCTTATCTTAGTGGAAAGTCTCTATGATATGACAATAATTGAACAAATCCGAGAACTC
>NZ_FMYP01000114.1 GCF_900096565.1 Williamwhitmania taraxaci | reverse complement strand
GTGCAGTAATCCTGCCAAAGTGAAACCTTTTTCAACCCGTGTATGGGCGTTCCGGTAAGCATAGTAAAGGTCTTGCCGCACGTTTTGCACTTGGAGCGCTGCCTCCCATTGAACATGCTGTGCTTAATGATCATGCTGCTCGAGCAGTGGGGGCAGACTTTCGCCTCCCCCAGCTGAGCCGTAAGTGATGCATCCGTATTTTTCAGCTCCCGCATTACCGTAACGCGCTCTTGTTCTGTCAACTGTTTTGCGAGTTCTCGGATTTGTTCAATTATTGTCATATCATAGAGACTTTCCACTAAGATAAGCAAATTTTTGCAACAACATTATCACTGAATAGAGCCAACGAAAACGATGAAAGAATTGCAATTCTTTTGTAAATTGTTCCAACGAAAATATCTAGATCAGATGCAAGCCAACACGCCACTTGAGTATGGAAAATACTACCACATTTACATCAGCCAAGGCTTGCAGGGCACGGATAGTAAAATAGCTTGACCGCCGAAGGAGGTTCCGCGCTAGCGGGGGTGCCTACGGCACCGTGCCACGAATACCTCATCATGCAAGACACGCTAAGTGTATTACAAATTATAGTAAACATGCTCTATTTACGCTGTGCGTGGGTTGTTGGTAAGGACTCCACGTCTGCTCCAGCTGGGGCACCTCCTTGTGGTGGATTTCATGTGAACGTATCGTAATTCGAACTTGTTTAGGCCGAACTTACGTTAGCTAGTTTTTTGTTTACTAATCTGCATCCAAGCACCGTATTGTGGTATTATCTTTATTTCCTCAAATTGCTAAAAACCTCAATCGCCAAAAATCATATAGTGCCATGAAAAACATAAAGTCTCGTATTGTTCTCGGTATCATATATTCGATTGCCTTTATTGGCCTTTTTTATCTCTGCATTGGCTGCTACTTTGCCTATGTGGCAGTGGGTAATTTCAATCTCACAACCTTTGTAACAACCTTCGAGAAGCAGCGGGCCGACTCTACCTTCGACGTTGCCCGCTGGGATACGCTCGTTAAGCATGACATTAACCTGAAATCGGATTTTGGATATTCGGTTAACGGAATGTTTGTCGAAAATGGAACTCCATCCGATACCACCGTTGTTATTTGTCACGGAGTGGCCTGCAATAAATGGTTAATGATTCGCTACGCCGATCTTTATCTCTCCCTAGGATATAACGTGGTGCTTTATGATCAGCGGGGGCATGGCGTCAGTGGTGGCGAATATTCTACATTTGGCTATACCGAAAAGTTCGATTTGCAAAAGATGGTCGAGCTGGTTGCCGAGCAGCATCTAGGAGTTGTAATTGGTGCACACGGTGAGTCGATGGGGGCAGCCACCGTGCTACTGCATGCTGGAATGATCAATGCCCATACTCCCGATTCGCTGCCCCATATCTCATTTTACATAGCCGATTGCCCCTATTCCGATCTTAAGAAACAGTTAACTTACCGTTTAAAGGAGGAATACCATATTCCCAATATCGGTATTGTTGAAGCCGCCAGCCTATGGTCGCACTGGCTTTACGGTTTTTGGTTTGGTGAAGTGAATCCCATAGCCCATATTCAGGATGTGAAAGTCCCGGTTCTCTTTATCCATGGCGATGCCGACACCTACGTTCCCACCAGCATGAGCGAGGAATTTTATAGCGCAAAGCCCGAGCCCAAAATGCTTTATCTATCACCCAATGCCAACCACGCGATGTCGTATAGAGTAAACAAGGATGAGTATAGGAGCAGGGTAGAGACGTTTCGGAGCAGATTCTTGGGCCAAAGAAACCTATAGGTTGAATTTATCAATTATGGAATTTTAATTACCTTAATCCAACGTAATATTAGTTTCCAATTTGGCTTACACCTTTCTCTAACCAGAGAAGAGGTAGCCTTCCTCTTTTCGTATGGACAACCGCCTCCAATCTGACTATTGCACTTTGTATGCGGCGCCATTTTCATGAAATTACTCCACCAAAACTCCACCAAACCGTTAGCCACGCTACATATTTCAGGGGTATATGGATCTCAGCCGTCATGGAAAAGTGGGAATCATGTAAGTTTTAAATTTAATTATGTAATACATGCAGGTCAATAATGGCCTTAATTTGCATTCATATTATAAATTCATTTAAAACAAAAAGTCATGAAAAAGTATTTTGGTTTGCTAATGTTAGCTGTTGTTGTATTATCTGGATTTCTTTTTTCTTCCTGCAAAAAAGAAAAAACAGAAGTTAATATGATTGTTAAGAATTGGACTTTAGATTCCAAGACTATTGCCGGTGTAGACGTTACAAGAGATTGTGAGGAAAATGCAAAATGGAATTTTAGATCGGATGATACCTATGTTATCACAAATAGTTGTAACGATAAGACAGGAACTTGGTCGGTAGCTGAAGATGGAAAAACGCTTACATTGGATGGTGTTACTGCTTACAAAGTAATTGAAAGTAGCGTATCGAAACTTGTAATTGAGTTGCAGGTTGGTGATGTTGGATTAACACGTTGGACTTTTAACTAACCATTAGCATACGATTTTAGAGGTTTATATTTCAACTTATAGGAGACGTGAAATTATTTCACGTCTCCTATTTTTCTTTAATTATATGCATCCCATTGGTTAAGTAACTTTACCAATGGGATGCTTTTTTTTAGAAACGGTTCGAAATCAATTGGCGCAAATGATTCTGCTATGAAAAACGAAATAGTCAAATGTTTTGTATCTTGTTCTTCCTAAAACTGCACCCATGATTATAGAAACGCCACGCCTTACTATTTTTCCACTTACCTTCGACCAGCTGGTTTTATACCTACGGGACGATAGCCAGCTGGAACGAGAATTAAACCTCAACGAGGCGGTGCGCGTTATTCCGCAAGCGCTGCTCGATGCCTTTAACGAGACCATTCTTCCCGCCGTGGCTGATCCTTCGAAGAATTACCTATACTCTACACTCTGGACCGTTGTGTGCAAGGAGCGTAACCAAATGGTGGCCGATCTTTGCTTTCAGGGCGAGCCAAACCGCGAAGGGGAGATTGAGATTGGCTATGGCACCTACGATCTATTTCAGGGAATGGGATTCATTACCGAGGCCATTGGTGCTGTTGTCCGGTGGGCATTTAGTCAACCAAAAGTAAAGGCCATTATTGCCGAAACCGATCAAACGAACGTAGCCTCGCATCGAGTTCTCGAGAAGAATGGCTTTGTCAGGGTTCGAACGTCTGAAAGTTCTTTTTGGTGGAGGCTGGAGAGAAGTGATTTCGCGCAATAGTGCTATATCTCTTGTTTAACGTAGGGGAGTTGTATTCTGCATCTTAATGTAAAGAACGTCATGCCTTTGTTCGTCTTCGGTTTTAGGTCTTTCGATTTGGTAGTTATTGCAGCGTTGGCTATGTTGCTTATCATTCTTACCGGCTTTGCTGTAATGATGGTTGTGCGTAGCCGAACGAAAAGGATCGATATACCGTTTGTCCTAACCGTTACTTTTGCTATCCCAATTGCCATTGGCGTTTTGGTTATTGTTGTCAACTTTGTTCACGGTTTTATTACATCGCCCATGACGGTTCGCAAGTATCATCTTGAGGGCAATTATGTGATTAATCGCGATTGGTTTAAGGGCCCTAATGCCGATTGGCAATACGAGCACTACTGGATGCAAATATCCAATGATACGCTCTACTTGCATATCATGAATCAGGAAAAACAGATTAAGCAGTATTCCCGCGTATTTCAATATATCTTTAAGGGAAAGCATCGGGTAGTTCAGTTCTACAATGAGTATGATTTGCACTCCGCCGCCTGGCACCAGGTAAGGGATAGCTTAATGGAACTGGACGATAGCGGCTACGCGCAATTCCAAACGGCATCCGATACCGTGAATCTTGAGGTCGTGCTATCCGAGCGCCTGTTCAATGCAAAGTTCGATAGTGCTAAAAATGTGGGCGGGCATCATATGCTGCAGCTAAATCCATTGCTGCATGCCGATCCATTCAGCTTCAACCTAGTTTTGCGCCCAACGCGATACGGGAATATGTTTTTTCAGAAGGGCGATTGGAAGCCTTCTGAGCAATAGCCTCACATGTGGGCGATAAATGGTTATCCACATGCGAAAAAGTAATAATTACGGGAATTAATGCTTACGTGCGCGATCTGCTGTTCTTGACACTTCCTTCTGCTATTGGGCTGGTTTTTCTTTTTCATCTTGGTTTTCTTCTGATTCTCGCTATTCTGATTTTAATCTATTTTTACTTTGTAGCCAAGTGGGAGGAGCGGGAGTTCGCCCAACGTTTTGTGCGGAGTATTTAGACTATAAGTAGCAGGTTTTCTTTTTTTTCTAGAGTTAGAAAGCGAGAGCGAATTTAGATATTTGCAGTCTAAATCATAAGAAGGGAATGGTGCGCATGATTTCACAACGGTATTTTATTTGCGGATCGTGGGAAAAATACACTATAATCTAGGATTGCCTTATTGCTATTGATGTGTGGAAAAACGATCTTTGTGCAAGCAGAAGAGGCAAGCCTCGATGCTGTATTGAATAGTTATGAACCTAATCTTCATCGTTTTTGTCTCGGAATGTAACATTTGAAATTATTAACCTTCGCCAAGTAAGCTATGACCACCGCTGTAATTATTACAATCTGTTTTTTGCTGTTGTTGGCATATGTTTTCGACATCAGCTCACCGCTCACTAAAATCCCTTCCGTAATACTCTTGTTGCTATTGGGCTGGTTGGTGAAGCAAGTTACCTTTTTGTTGGAAATTCCTGTTCCCGATCTTAACCCACTGTTACCCTTGTTGGGCACCTTTGGATTGATTCTTATTGTATTAGAGGGTGCACTGGAGTTGGAACTGGACGAGTCGAAAATTCCTATTATCAAGAAGTCAACGTTAATAGCCCTAATAACCATGATTACCTTGGCTGTTATACTGGCCGTTGCTTTTCAGTTCTTTGGGCATGTGTCTTTTAAAACTGGGTTGGTTAATGCCATCCCATTTTGTGTAATCAGCAGCGCTATTGCCATTCCAAGCGCACGAAACCTCTCCTCTTCCGACAAGGAATTTGTGATATATGAGAGTAGCCTCTCCGATATTCTTGGTGTTTTGTTCTTCAACTTCATTGTTTTAAACGAGTATATAAACGGACAGTCATTCGGTCATTTTCTCTTTCAAATAATTATCGTTGTTCTTATTTCCTTAGTCTCGGTGTTGGGGCTCTCTTTTTTATTGAGCCGCATTAAGCATCACATTACATACACACCCATCATTTTGCTGGTTATTCTCATCTACGCCATAACGAAGGTTTACCACCTGCCCGGCTTAATTTTTATTCTTGTGTTCGGTCTTTTTCTTGGAAATATTGAGAAGTTGAAACAAATATCCTGGATTGGGCGGTTCTATACCGGTAAAATGAGCACGGAGGTGGCCAAGTTTAAGGGAATTACCATTGAGGCAACGTTCCTTGTTCGGGCTCTCTTTTTTATTCTCTTTGGTTTTTTGATGGAGGCCTCAGAAATACTCAATCTCGAAACGATGCCGTATGCAGTGGCTATTGTATTAGCCGTTGGCGTTGTTCGCTGGATTGCCCTCAAAATATCCAAAATTCCTTTTTCTCCCCTTTTGTATATTGCCCCCCGAGGGCTGATTACTATTTTACTTTTTCTGGCTATAATACCCGAACACTCCATTCCATTTGTGAATAAGGCGCTGGTAATTCAAACGATTATTCTTTCGGTTTTGGCAATGATGGGTGGTTTGATGAGGAGTCAGAAAAAGGAGTTGAGTAGCCAAGTCCCAACTGTTGAGACTTAGACTTCGCTGAACCTTTTTGGTGCGACGGGGTAGTGGATGCGAGTTGATTCGTTTTGTGTATTGACTTGCCTTTTACGATGGAACAGTTATGTTGGTGAGGAATAGTCTTTAGCTGCATTTTTACTGATGTAGCTAAACGTTTTCTATCTTTAGTGTTCCAATGCTAACCTCTAACTCAAACCGATTACCATGAAGTCCATCTACCTTTTCCTTGCGCTGCTTTGTTCTGCCACGTTTGCTTCGGCTCAAGATGTCCCCGAAATAAAGGCAATGATCAACGACCAAAACACCTTCTTGCAGCATCGCCTCGATGAGGTGGAGAAACGGGTTGATGATCTACTCTGGTTTCAACGCGTGGGCGATGTGGCCTTTGTCGATAAGGTTTTTATTGCCGGACCACCTCGTGCCAACGTGAAAAACCCAACTGCAATGGGCGCCAACAATCCGCTTAAGTTTTGGAGTTACGTTTTTCTTCCAAAGAACCTGAATCCCGATAAAAAGTATCCGCTAATGGTATTGCCTCATGGCGGTGTTCATGCCAACTTCGATACTTCAATAGTTCGGTAAGATTTATGCCGCAATTTTACCGTAATCCAACAAATCATTGACGATTTTTTTATTTTTTGCGGTGTTTGGGTTTATTGCAAACATACACATAAATCGTTCCAGTAGCAACGCGTTGTTATATAGAGTTTTGTAATTAGCCATTGAGAACGTTTTTTGGAGGTTATCCTTGTTTGAGAGCCAGTCTTGCTTGGCGATATTTACCGCTGTTAGAGCCGCGTTAAAGTGGAAATCGAGCTTATTCTTGCTCCTAGCCTGACAGGTGGTAAGCCCGGTGAACTGCTTGGCATCTCGGTAGAGGAATTCTATTTGAAATCGGGACCG
>NZ_FMYP01000113.1 GCF_900096565.1 Williamwhitmania taraxaci | reverse complement strand
CGGTCCCGATTTCAAATAGAATTCCTCTACCGAGATGCCAAGCAGTTCACCGGGCTTACCACCTGTCAGGCTAGGAGCAAGAATAAGCTCGATTTCCACTTTAACGCGGCTCTAACAGCGGTAAATATCGCCAAGCAAGACTGGCTCTCAAACAAGGATAACCTCCAAAAAACGTTCTCAATGGCTAATTACAAAACTCTATATAACAACGCGTTGCTACTGGAACGATTTATGTGTATGTTTGCAATAAACCCAAACACCGCAAAAAATAAAAAAATCGTCAATGATTTGTTGGATTACGGTAAAATTGCGGCATAAATCTTACCGAACTATTGAATCATAAACCGGAAGGGGTTGACGATTTAAACGCTCGTGTAAACCATAAACCGAAAGGGGGCGACGATTTAAACGCACATTTACACTGTTTTTGCTATTCTGATGGTAAAATTCTTCGCCAAGTTGCTCTTTTCACCAACAGGCTAGCCCCAAATTTATGCAGCAAGCACGCTTTGTTTGCCAATAAATTCAAAGAACATAGCATTTATGTTAGGTTTGAGCGATGTTGAACATGCTTGTTGCAAGAAAGTTATGGCTTTTTTATAATACATTCCAAAATATTTTTATTTTTTTTTACGATCGCATGCAAGATACTCGCCCAACCCAAGCAAATGCTAAAGAGTTGCCATTAGTTGTATAACCTATTGATATTATTGCTAGCTTAGTGTGGAAATAAACCTTCACAAAAGCTGGGTTTAGCCACCCCGATATAGGTGGCTAAACCCAACTTAGTTGGGTTTATAAACGAGTTAGCAGTCATTCTATTGACGACCGTACAACCATCAAAGACTAACAAAAATGAAAATAAAAACAGTTTCTATAAAACATTTCAGAGGTATTGAGGACTTACCTCCATTTGACTTGAAAAATCTTTCAATGTTAATTGGCAACAACGGAACCTCAAAGACCTCAATTTTAGAAGCCGTTAATTTTGCTTTATCTCCGAGTTTCTTATCAGGTCGAATTAAGCACACAGACTTTTTCAAAGGACAAGATCACCCAATAGAAATAACATTAGAGTTTGAGACTTCTTTCAAAGCAATGCTTCCTGACGGTTTTCAAAAACAAGAGGTTGACTGCAACAAAGTTTATTTAAAAGTAAAAAAGCGTGATAGAGCTGGTAACGGCAAGGCATTTTCAGACATTGTAGTAGTTGAACATTATGTTGTTCCCGTTGCTCCTCAAACAAATGATAAAGGTTGGGAGGTTGTAAGAAAGAATAATTCAAAGTTCAAGTTTGACCACAGACTTTTGACTTTTCCAATAGAAACCGAAGGACTTCCAAGAAGTTATTATTACGGAAAAAATCGTGAGAAGCAAATTCAAAAAGGGTTTAACTCATCTATTTCATCCGTTTATGACGATTTTAATTGGCGTTTTATAAAAGAAGTTAGAAAGGAAAATGAAATACCAACTGACCCTCCGACACCTGACTTTTTTGCTAGAAAGCAAACTATTGAAAATGAAATTATCCAAAAAATAGACGAAAAAGCAATTCAAAAAACATTCAACAGTTTAAACAAGAAGCTTGACGATTTAGGAATTGCAAACATTGGCATTTCATTCTTTGATGGAAATGCACCATTTGATACAGCATATCTTAATCAAAAACTCGAAGGTTTAGAAATTCCTGTTGCACAACTTGGTTCAGGAATTGAAATGATAATTTCGCTTCTATTCCTTGAAACATTAGCCTCTTTATCAAAAGAAAATTTCATTGTAATTATTGATGAACCTGAATTGCATTTACACCCGACATTACAAAACAAGTTTATAAATTATCTGGTCGGACTTTCTGCAAACAATCAGGTTCTTCTATCAACCCACTCACCATACTTTTTTAAGAACAGCATCACAAATCAAGATATTGAATTACTAATTTCAAGCAAGGACACAGGCAAAGTGCTTGTTGAGAATACTGGTGCAAACTTTGGACTATTCCCTTGGAGTCCATCTTGGGGAGAAATAAATTTTCAAGCATATAACTTGCCGACAATTGAATTTCATAATGAACTATACGGTTACTTACAAGAAGCTAACACAGTATCATCAGAGACAGCTATTGAAGCATTTTTCATAGGCAAGGGTCAGACAAAAACAAAACAATGGAAACGATTACACAATGGACAAGTAGGAAATCCTTATGACGTTTCACTTATGACCTACATTCGAAATACCATTCATCATCCTGACAACACAAATAATTTACCATACACGGAAACAGAATTAGACAACTCTATTAAGACAATGATTACCGTATTACAAACTCCATAGAAACGATGCTTCAACTAACCGAGAAAAAAGAACGAACCGCTAACAGGCGTTTGGCAAAAGTGGCGGTTCAGTGCTCCGCAGCCAGTTTTGTGGTTAATCAAAGTTTGGTTCTCCGCATCAACATTTGTGGTGAAAATCGCCAACTTCTTGTAGCTGCAAACCGTTATGGGCAAGTGTAAAAAAACAGACACAGCGGACAATTTGCTACTTAAAGACAGAAAAATAAAATCGAAATAATGAACAGCCTACGCGCAAAACAACACATTTGCAAGCCCCAACACATCCCGATAATTATCGGGACAAAAGAGTTGTTTTCTTGCCAACGCACCGCAGGAAATTGATACATTTGTAGTTATTTGAAACGGACTGATATAAAATGACAACACAACAATACATAGATAACATTAACCAACGCTACAAACTTGGTAATGCTACTGAACACACATTTCGCGGAGACTTACAAACACTTATTGAAAGTATTGTGCCAACAATCAGAGCAACCAACGAACCGAAAAGACAGAGTTGCGGAGCACCAGATTACATCTTGACTAAAAAGGATATTCCCGTTGGATTTATTGAAGCAAAAGACATTGGAGACAAAGACCTTGAAGGAGCTAAAAAGACTGGAAACAAAGAACAATTTGACCGCTACAAGGCATCTTTGAATAATTTGATTTTTACCGACTATCTTGATTTTCATTTATACCGAGACGGACAATTTGTAACCAAAATTGCAATTGGAGAAATTACTGAAAAAGGTATAAAACCTTTAACAGAGAATTTCGACCGTTTTGAAAACCTGATAAAAGACTTTTGTACCCACATTGGGCAGACAATAAAAAACAGTAAAAAACTTGCCGAAATGATGGCGGGCAAAGCCCGCCTTCTTTCCGATGTTATTGAAAAAGCGTTGACAAGCGATGAAACGCATAACGAAGACAGCACGCTAAAAGACCAAATGTTGGCTTTCAAGCAAATTCTGATACACGATATTACACCCAAAGGATTTGCCGACGTTTATGCTCAAACTATTGCTTACGGAATGTTTGCAGCACGTTCGCACGACCCATCTTTAGCAACTTTCAGCCGACAGGAAGCTTACGAACTCATTCCAAAATCAAATCCATTTCTTAAAAAACTGTTTGGATATATTGCAGGTTTGGACGTTGACGACCGTATAAAATGGATTGTTGACGATTTGGTAAATATTTTCATTGCTTGCAACGTAGATGAGATTTTGAAAAACTACGGGAAAAGTACAAAAATGGAAGACCCGATAATCCATTTTTACGAAACGTTTCTGAGCGAATACGACCCAAAATTGCGTAAAGCCCGTGGCGTTTGGTACACACCTGCACCTGTTGTAAATTTTATTGTTCGTGCAGTTGATGATATTTTAAAAACCGAATTTGATTTACCGCAAGGACTTGCCGACACAAGTAAAACCAAAATAAAAGTTGATGTACAAGGCAAAAAGATAGAACAGGAAGTACACAAAGTACAAATACTTGACCCAGCCACAGGGACAGGCACATTTTTAGCCGAAGTAATCAAACTCATTCACAAAAAGTTTGAAGGACAGCAAGGTATTTGGAGCAATTATGTAGAAACCCATTTATTGCCTCGCCTTAATGGTTTTGAGTTGCTGATGGCAAGTTATGCAATGGCACACCTTAAATTGGATTTGCTTTTGACTGAAACAGGCTACAAACCTACAACTAACCAAAGGTTCAGAATTTATCTTACCAACAGTTTAGAAGAACACCATCAAGACACAGGAACATTATTTGCGAATTGGTTAAGCACAGAAGCCAACGAAGCCAATCACATAAAAAGAGATACGCCTGTTATGTGTGTTATTGGAAATCCGCCATACAGCGGAGAAAGTGCCAACAAAGGCGAATGGATTATGAAGCTAATGGAGGATTACAAAAAAGAACCAGGCGGAAAAGAAAAACTGAAAGAAAGAAATCCAAAATGGATAAATGATGATTATGTAAAGTTTTTACGTTACGGACAGCACTTTATAGAAAAAAACGGAAGTGGTGTTTTAGCTTTTATTAATCCCCACGGGTTTTTAGACAACCCTACTTTTAGAGGTATGCGTTGGAATTTACTAAAAACATATGATAAAATTTATACAATAGATTTACACGGTAACGCAAAGAAAAAAGAAACTTCACCAGACGGAAGTGCTGATGTGAATGTGTTTGACATTATGCAAGGTGTTGCCATAACTATCTTTGTTAAAACAGGTAAGAAAAAAACAAACGAACTCGGCAAAGTATTTCATTTTGATTTATTTGGGAAAAGAGAAATAAAATATGATTTTTTAAATGAAAATTCACTCAAAACTATTGCCTACACAGAATTACCCAACATTGCACCAAATTATTTTTTTGCAAGCAAAGACTTTGAAGAACAAACTTCTTATGACAAAGGATTTTCAGTTAATAGAATTTTTACATTAAACAATGTAGGAATAGTTACAGCAAGAGATGGGTTTACAATTCATAATTCAAAACAAGATGTTGAAAATACTATCACAGAGTTTTTGAAATTAGATGATGAAGGAGCAAGAACAAAATTCAATTTAGGAAAAGACGTGAGAGATTGGCAAGTAAATTTTGCGAAAAAAGATTTGCAAAACCACTTTCCAGATAAAGGTGTTTTTACAAAAATTTGTTATAGACCATTTGACAACAAGTGGACATTTTACACAGGAAAATCAAAAGGCTTTCATTGCTACCCGAGAGCAGAAGTGATGCAACACTTTACGAAAGGTAAAAATGTTGGGTTAATCATTGGAAGACAAGGTCAGGCAGTTGGTTCAATGACTTGGAATTTATCATTCATTACTAATTCAATGACTGATTTTAATTTGTATTATAGAGGCGGTGGAACAACTTATCCTCTCTACCTCTATCCCGAAATTAACGGTCAACAAACCATTGGACAAACAGCAGAAAGAACGCCAAACCTTAACGCAGAAATTGTAAAGCAAATAGCAGAGAAATTGGGTTTAATTTATAATCCAAATCCTAAAAATCCATTTGAAACAGGAAAGGATATTATTTTAAATGCGATAAAGAACAATCCAAATATGTCTGCTCCAAAAAGCAGTTATTCTTTACTTAATCCTGTGGATATTTTGGATTACATCTATGCCGTTTTGCATTCGCCAACATACCGTGAGAAATATAAGGAGTTTCTAAAAATAGATTTTCCGAGAGTTCCCTACCCAAAAGATGAAAAAACATTTTGGCAATTGGTAAAATTGGGTGGAGAGATAAGGCAACTGCATTTACTTGAAAGCCCTATCGTAGAAAAAAATATCACACAATATCCAATAGATGGGAACAATGTAGTTGGCAAAACAAAATATCAAGAAGGTAAAGTTTACATCAACGAAACGCAGTATTTCGACAATGTTCCGCAAATTGCTTGGGGGTTTTACATTGGCGGTTATCAACCAGCACAGAAATGGCTCAAAGACCGCAAAGAAAGAAAGTTAGAGTTTGATGATATTCTGCATTATCAAAAAATTATTGTTGCTCTTACGGAAACTGACAGGCTAATGAAAGAAATTGATAACATAGAAATTGAGTAAGCCGTGAAAAGAAAGGAATTTGAGAAGCTATTTGCGACTTTCAACGAAAATGGAAAGCAGATTTGGGTAATTGGCAGAGTTAAAGACTTGCCAAAACCAATTGTAAATATGGCTCTTAACCTTGCTGCATTAGATTTTATAAAGTATATCAGAATTTGCGATGAAACTTTGGCTGCTTCAAGCGAGAACTATCCAAACAGACAAAAAATGCCAATAACAAATATGAATCATGAAACAGCAATAGGAGTTCAAGTATTGTATAGTTTATCGCATAAGTATATTAACTTTTTTGACATTAATTCACCAATTAAAGGCAACGGCAGTAAGATGGTAGACGCAATTTTGAGAGATTTTCCGAAAGATTGGAATCCTTCAGTTGTAATGGATTGGAGTAATGGATTTTGGGACAAGATGAAAGAAAAATATAAAGATGTTGAATGGATAATGTAAAAGCCAACGCTTCGTAGTCAAGCACATTGGCTGGTCGCTCGAAAAAGCCAACGCACGGCCAAAACCAGCCAAAAAGCTTGCCTACCCGAACGCACGGCAGACAGAAACATTGTAGCAAATTGACAGAAATGTAATTCAAAGTGTATCAAATGCAGTAATGGGCAAAATGGAAGCAACTGACAAAGACCAATTTGACGCATTAAAAGAAAGTATTGAAAATGAAACGGAAGTATATTGACGCAATAACGCCAGCCACTAATAAATAGGACCTTAAGCGGCACGAAGTGCCCAGCGAGAAGTCCAGGTTGAGCTACATCCCGGGTTAAACGGATTTTTTCTATGGGGTTTTCAATGCAATTATTCTTTTTCGGAGGGAAATTTACTGACATAAGCTGGCCATTTGCACTGGCCTAACTCA
>NZ_FMYP01000112.1 GCF_900096565.1 Williamwhitmania taraxaci | reverse complement strand
CTCGGCGCATTCGCCGCCGCATAAAACCAGCATGAGGTAGGATCGAAACAAATCACTGTAGGAATACTGTGCCTTAACTCCCCGAATGCCAAGCGTTTGGTCTATGGTGTCGTAAATAGAGGCCTCCCGGATAATTTTGTCTGCAAAATTTATTCCGCCAAAAGAGTTGATGGTGTCGCTAGAATATGTAATTTTCATCCGCTACGATGTTTTCACCTAAGTAGGTGAAAATATTTTAATCGGGAAAGCCTTGTGATGATTATTATTACAGGGGTTCCCGATTATTTTATGCTTTTATGTTGCGGATATAAGGTAATAGTTTAATTCGGAGTTTTGGGCCGCCCATGTGAATGTCCGGCCTTTTTTGTGCCATAACCGTTTCTGCTGTTTTTCATTTTTAGGATCAGTTATCATCCGTATTGTAATAAGGTTGCGTTTTATATCTCTTTGTATGTTAACTACTATAGCGTTCTTTAGAGCAGCTTGGGATATGTGGTTAACCCGTCAATAATTTGGACGCAAATAGTCAGTTTCTCATTAGTTAAATTTATCTTGGCACGAATAAATATTTCAAAGGGTTGAGTGCTGTTCAGGATTGAAGCGAGTGAGTTACTAATAGAATTGGGCTATGGCGTTTTCGGGATTATCGAAGGAAGATCTTCAAAACCAAGTGGAGCGTTTGCAGAAGGAGTTAGATGCTACGAAACTTTCTTACACCAACGATTTGGCGGAGATGGAGGAGGTTCAGTCGGCATTGGTAGAGCGTGAACGGAATTTTCGTGAAATATTCAACTCTTCCAGTGATGCCATATTTATCCACAACAGCCAAACGGGAAAGATTGTGGATGTGAACGACACCATGCTCCACCTCTATGGCTATTCAGATAAGTTGGATGTGCTTGCATGTAATATGGGCGACCTGAGCGATGAGGAGGCGGGCTATACCAATGAACGCGCACAGATCATGATTCAGCGAACCCTTACCTCAAAATCGAAAACTTTTGAATGGAAGGCACGACGGAAATCGGGTGAAACATTTTGGGTAGAGGCAACCCTTCAGCCTACCACAATTGGGGGCGTACGTAGAATAATGGCTACGGTTCACGATCTCACTACTCTTTATTCGCATCGTGAGGCATTACATTCAATAGAATCGAAGTATAAAAATCTTTACCTTATGCTGCGCATGATGTGCGATAATGTGGAGGATATGCTTTGGGCAAAGGATTTGAATAACTGCTACATCTTCGCCAACAAGTCTATGTGCGAGAAGTTGTTCAATGCTGAGGACACGAAAGAGCCAGTTGGGAAAAACGATATGTTTTTTGCCGAGCGAGAGAGGGAGCGTCATCTGGACAATCCGGAATGGCATACTTTTGGAGAAATATGTCGTGATACTGATTCTATTGTACTTGAGAATAAGCGCACCGAAAGGTTCGATGAGTATGGCAACGTAAAGGGAGAGTTCCTCTTTTTGGATGTATATAAGTCGCCCTTCTACGACGAGCAAGGAAATATTATTGGCACAGTTGGCAGTGGCCGAGATGTTACCCACGAAAAGGTGCTTGAAAAGGAGTTTGAGCATATGCAAGAGTTGGTGGTCGCCAGTGAGGAGAAATACCGACAACTTGCCGAAATGGCTAGCGATATTATTGCTATGACTTCCCTCTCGGGAAAAGTAACATACATGAACCCGGCCGGATTGACGTTGGTCGGTTTGTCCAACGAGGAGTCTGTTCATAAATCCTTATTTGATTTAATCCCAGAGGAGTATCATCAAAAAATACAAGACGGTATTTATGAGCGAATGTCGGGAGCCCTCGAACCACACCTTTACGATGTGGAGATCATAGACGCCAGCGGGCGGCGAGTGCCGTTGGAGGTAAACAGTTCGCCCATAATTGTGAATGACAAGGTTATGGGGATGATTACTATTTCGCGCGATGTTTCAGAGCGAAAACGCGCTGCGGAGGCATTGCTGCAAAGCGAAGAAAAGTTCCGAAATCTATTTGATTCCATGCCCAACGGGTATTATCGTTCCACGGCTCAGGGATCTTTTTTAGATGTGAATCCTGCGTTTATAAAAATGCTGGATTATGACAGTCGCGAGGAACTGCTCGCCGTGGATATTCCAACCGAACTCTATGTTAAGCCTAGCGACCGAGAGGATATTATTACCGAAAACAAAAATTTTACCTCAACAGACGAAACCTATCAACTAAAGACGAAAAGCGGACGCATTATCTGGGTAGAAGATAGTGCTCGATACATTAAAGACGATGCAGGTAATGTTCTTTTTTGTGAGGGTATATGCCGCGACATTACCGAGCGGGTGGAGGCTGTGGAACAGCTGCGCAAAAGCGAGGAGCGCTTTCGTACCCTAGTTGAGTCGTTCCCCGATCCTATTGTCGTTTATATTGAGGGTGTAATTGTATTTATTAATGAGGCGGGACTGAAATTCCTCAGGGCAAGCACTCCCGATCAAGTTGTAGGTAGGCCCGTATTGGATTTTGTTCACCCCGACTCGGTGGTCCATTCCAAAGCGCGGATCGCTATGGTCGCTAAGGATAGAAAATCGTCCCTGTTGGCAGAAGAAAAGTTTCTACGCATGGATGGCAGCGTAGCCAACGTCGAAATAGTTACCATTCCTACGCTCTACGATGGGAAACAGGCCGTTGCTACCATTGCACACGACATTACCGCTCGCCTTCAAGCCCAGGAACAAATCATTAAACTCACCAAAGGCATTGAGCAGAGTCCTGTTTCGGTGTTGATCACCGACATTAACGGAATTATTGAATATGTGAATCCGCACTTTTGCAAAGTTTCCGGCTATTCTGCCGAAGAGGCCATCGGGAAAAAGCCGAACATACTCAAATCGAACGACAACGTATCGACTGATTATAAAGAGTTGTGGGAAACAATACTCGCTGGCAACGATTGGTGTGGGGAGTTCTACAATAAGAGCAAGAACGGTGATGGTTACTGGGAGTTTGCTTCCATTTCCCCCATAAAGAATAGTAAGGGAGAGATAACCCACGTTATTGCGGTTAAGGAAGATATTACTGAGCGGAAGCATGCGGAGCTTAGGCTTCAAGAGCAAACGGAAGCCATCCAAGTTCAGAATGAAGAGTATTTGGAAATAAACGAGGAACTTATTCAGACCAATGCGGCCTTGCACTTGGCAAAAGAGCATGCGGAGGAGAGCGATAGGTTAAAGTCGGCTTTTCTCTCCAATATGAGTCACGAAATTCGAACCCCAATGAATGCAATTATGGGCTTTTCGAAATTGCTGTGCGAGCGGGAAATCGATAGTGAATCAAGGATGGAGTATGCCCAGATTATAACCAATAGCGGTATTCGTCTACTCAATACGGTGAATGATGTGCTCGATATCTCGAAGATCCAAGCCGGACTGATGGTGGTGAACAAACAGGAGTTCTATCTCGAAAAGGTATTTAAGGAACTTTTCGTGCTATACCGTAATAATTTCATGACCAACAGCGTTGAGTTTACCTATCAGTTGGATGTGGCACTGGAGCAATCGCCCATTTACTCCGATGAGCAAAAGGTTTACCAAATATTGAACAATCTTCTTAGCAATTCCATAAAATTTACCCCAGCAGGTAGTGTAGTGCTTGGAAGTAGGGTAAGTGGTGATAGCGTAGAGTTCTATGTTAGCGATACCGGTGTTGGGATTTCGAGGGATCACCAAGAGTTGATTTTCGAACGCTTTACGCAAGAAAACATGACCTATTCCAGGGGACATGAAGGAACAGGACTTGGCTTGGCTATTTGTAAAGGGTTGGTGTCGTTGCTAGGAGGTGAAATTTATCTAGAGTCGGAGAAGGGCAAAGGATCAACATTTATTGTGTCCCTACCGTTTTACCCCGTCAGGGATTTAACGGTAAAAGATATAGCAACTTCCCCACCCATATCAACATTATCGCTTGAGATAGCCGCCACCATACTTGTGGCTGAAGATGATGATTTTAGTTTTTTGCTGGCACAAAAAATCCTAAGCGCCAACTCAAAATTGGTGGTTTTGCGGGCACGAAATGGGCGCGAAGCTGTAAGTATCTGCCAAGGAAACCCGGCAATTGCATTAGTTTTTATGGATGTAAAAATGCCAATAATGGACGGCTATGAAGCCGCTCGACGCATCAAAGAGATTAATCCGAAGATCCCAATAGTAGCCCTTACTGCTTATGCCCTATCCGGCGATAGGGAGCAGGCACTCAATGCCGGTTGTAATGACTATCTCGCCAAGCCATACAGCGACGATGAGTTACTTCAAATGGTGGCAAAGTTTATTGTGAAGAAGTAGGTGAGACGCTTTGTCGTGTAGTACTAATTTTACGGAAGTTTTCTGTAGATTGGTTGCTGATCTTTTATGTATTTAGCATGCAGTTAAAGGTAATGCTGAGTATTACTCTTCTATGTTAATCTGAGTAATCTGTGGTTTGGTTTTATTCATTATCAAATTAATTCCTACCTTCGTAATACGTTCTTTGAAGGGCGTGGACCGCGTATTTATAAAACTACAAAAGGTGTGACGGTTGTATGGATTTGTAATCTGTGTATTGTGGAAACTAGAATAGATTTTATTCTTTAGAATTATGACATATAGCTCAAAATGTGCAAGCGGATTTTTTAGTATGGCTATAATACTTGCCTTATTGTTGACAAGTTGTAATCGTGACCAGTTAGACGGTTGTTTGATGCATCTACATGAAATAAACAAACAGATTGGGGCGGATGGCTGGCAAGTTGCTCAGAAGTTTAAGGTTGATAAGGTAACCACCTATAGTTTAAAGAAGGAGGTGGCTGATACTTCTTATCGTTTGAGTTTTTCCATAATAAAGGAAGGAGCAATAATGTCTTATAGTTTGGGTGATTTTATTAAATCATACAAAAACGACACCGTATATGTTGAAATGGCACTACTGAATCAGGATACTTTGTATTTGTTTACTAGAAAAAACACTGAAATGGCTGAAAATCCTAGTGGCGTTATTGATCTTAGTAAGATTGAGTTTTTATTGGGTAAATACTACTATTTGTATTCCCATGGCAAATTGTCCTGGAATCAGCAAATGTATTTCGAGGCATACCGGGATTCATTAATAAATGTAAGAGGCAATAGGTTGCCTGTTTTAAATGAGAAATGAGATGTTACTATATGGAGCAATCTCAAACCATAAGAACCGCCCAAAATTCTGGGGTGATTTTTGCTTTATAGGGTAGCAGCGTTTTTCTGGAAGAAGTCCTTGAACTGGTTCTTAACCCTGTCAGGGTTTGTTGCCAAACCAGCCGAACCAAGTTGGCCCTTCCGGCTAAACGCCATAACCCTGACAGGGTTATCGACAGTGACACTATTGACCATTTAATTATAGAATAGCACATCTAAATTATTCTCAAATTAGATGCTTTCTTCGCTACACGTTCTTTGAAAGACCGGGCCGCTTCCTAAGCGTGGACCCAATGGTGGGCAACCCCCTGAGCGCGCAGGACTACAACGGCTACTCCTACTGCGCCAACAACCCCTTGAAGTACACGGATCCGAGTGGGTATACCTACCTTTCGGTAATGCTTGAGCGAGGTGGCGTATTTGCTTACAGAGGTTCGTATATAAACGGAGGCGAAGGTAATTCAGGAGGGGGAGGCGGCAGTTCTAGCTATGGCTTACCCTGTTGTGGTGACAACGGTAGCGGTGCAGGCGGATACTATTACGATTATACATCTGGAACTTATAGATCTACCTCAAGTTTAGGTGTGGTGTCGTTTGATGAGGTGAAAATAAATTATGTAAGCCGATATGGGAAGGATTGGACAACGGGAGGCATCCAGTATCTTAGAAACCAGCAATACAGGAGAAACTCAGGTAGTTTTGCCCTATCTATAATGGCTAATCTTGGCAGCCAATTAATTGGGGCTTATACCGGTATACCCAATATGTCGAGAGGCGGACAGCTTGTTGGTTTTTATCATTGGGCTCCTGTTTTTGAAAGTTCCACTTTTAATAATGGAGGTGGCGGTATAACAATTCCTCCATTGGGTATTTGGGTAGGCGAAGGTGTTTTTAAATCAACAGAGAGTATAAATCAAACACTTATGGCACATGAGTATGGTCATTGGCTACAGTTTTGGACAACGAGTCCTGAATACTTTTATGAAATAATAGCCCCAGCAAGTTTTTTCTTTGCAATAACGGGAAATAAAGCTGGTTGGTGTGAAGTTAATGCAAGTATTCGGGGTTTTCAATCATTAGATAAACCAATAAAGTGGGACTATAATAACTTTCCATTACATAAATAAATTATTATGAGACTAAAAATAACTTTACTTCAAAGTGTTGCAACTATCTTTGTATTCTCTTTATTGTTTGGCTGTGATCCGGCAGATAGTAGATTGAGAATCGTTAATAACTCAGACACGGATATTTACTTCTTTTATACATTTAATGATTCGTTGAAAGATCTGGAAATACTCAGGAATGGTTACTATAGGAATTCACTACTGTCCGACTAAACTCTAAATATTCATTTATTGCCTCTGCATCCCAATAAATACAGGCAACGATTTTGATTATTAGAAAAGCACCCCTCAGAAAATAAGTTTAATTTGACCGTATAAATCTGGCGAACCTCGCTTATTTAAGTAGTCCCGCTTGGTGCTGCGGAGCAGCTCAAAAACATCGAGTAGGCTGATCAGGTGTATCCGGACTAGCGTTGCCACCACCGAAAATGCTTTCTGGGTGTTGGCCATCTTTTGGATCACGGTCATGAGCAGCTGGGCGATCAGCGTGCACCA
>NZ_FMYP01000111.1 GCF_900096565.1 Williamwhitmania taraxaci | reverse complement strand
GAAGTTCATTTTCCGCTTCATGGTAGTGCCGGCCAAGTGGATAATGCGGGGACGACAGCGCATCCTAAAGCTCTTTTCGGCCAAGAAATACCACCTGCTGCTGGAGTGAAGCGGCCACGCTGCTGTGCCCAATGGGAAAGGTATGCCCGCGCCTCAATAGCTAGTAATTGAATACCTGATACTTATGTTTTGTTACGGTTTTTATTGTTGCAGGCTTCCAAAAAAGGAAGTTGCAAACCATAGGGGGAGCGAAAAACGGAAGAAGTGACGCAAAGAAGGGCTATGTCGAACCAAAAAAATGGCAAAATATCCACCAAGCAAACCTAAATACGCTAAGATTTAAAACCTAGCAATTGACCTGCGGATTTAAGGTATTAATAAAAGAGGGTGTCTGAAACTATCAGACACCCTCTTTTGTATTTTTACTTATTGTTTAAAATGCTCTAGCAGCACGAATATAGTAGCCATTACTCTTGGTGGAATACCCTTTTGAATTAGTGGAAAAGAGTATTTTCCATCCGTTTGATGCATCTTTTTCAGTTGAACTCCAGTAGTTCACTAAGCCAAATCCTCCTATATTTTGGGCTCTAAGGTTTGTATACATCAATTGTAACTCATCAATTGATGGTAAAAACCAATCATCGTAAGTTGCTTCCACTAAGTTAGCACATATGTCAGCTGCGGTTCCCGCAGTGGTGCAACCATTTTCAATATCAATTGTATTCTGATTGCCTGCACCTACAACTGTGCCATCAGCCCCACTAATTTCTGTTGCATTACAACCCCATGGAGCTCCAATGGATTGATCTGCGGTTGCTGCTACTAGACCATGCATTCCTGATGCATCCAAGTAAAAGATAAACCCTCCTGCCCATGGTAGTCCTAGCCCTAGCAGTTGGAATGTCATGTCTTCTCCATATGATACCCCAAGCGCATTTTGAGTCTTAACCCTGAAGTGATATGCTGTGCCTGGAGTTAGGCTTGTTAAGTTTATGCTAACGTTAGTTGCAGAACCACTAGAAACTGGGCTTTGAACTGCCGTAATTGAATTTCCGTAACTGATAGTTGTGCCATATTCAAAGGTAACAATAGTAGGAAGATTGTTTGCATTCACTGATGCATTAAGTATGGCTGTAACTGGAGAAGTTGCTGTATTAAATGTTGCTGCTTTTGTTACTGAAGGTGGTATTTGAATCGCGTTTTTCCATACTGGATTTCCTGAGGCTCCCATTGTTAAAACTTGTCCTTCTGTTCCTTTTGGTATTGACGTCCAGTTGGTTCCAGTATAATATAACATATCACCAGAAGTTGGCGAAGTAAGTGTAACATCATCTGTTTTATCTGTATCCCAATTTGTAAAGGTTACACTATTGCCACCTGTTCCTGAAATGCTTAGTTGATTAGTGTTTAGTGTTAATGTCTGTATCTCATTGGTAACCGAGCCATCTACCTCTGCTGTTATAAAATCGGGTGTCCAGTTCTCCCATTTGGCTGCTGCAGAGTTGTATTTGAGCATCTGGTTGTTAGCTGGACTCGCGATATTAAATGGATTATTTGTTACATCTCCCCATGCAGGTACATAGGCAATAGGCTTATACAGTGCAGTATGATTGCCCCAGCTATATGCTGCATTCCAATTTTGCATATCTGCGGAAGTTAATGCATTTGCTGGATGAGAGCTAAAAAAGGGATCTGTTTCAGTGTAGCTATCTGCTTTTTTTGCATGCAAAGCAAAGGGCACACTTAGTAGTTGGCTAACTCCTGTAATGCTATAGCTGTTTCCTCCTGCTGGATCAATTTCAGTTTTGATAAAGTAGGTTCCAACCGACCAGTTGATTGAGCTAAATGCTCCTGAAACTACCGTACCACTACCAATTTCTATTGTTACTAGTCCGTTTGTATTAGTTGTTGGAGTTTGGGTTTCAGCGTATACTTCTGTTCCCGAATCGGAATTTTGTAGAATGCTTATTCGCATTCCAACAGCTTTGCTAACCACTAACTGGTTACTGCTGTTTCTGACTACAGCCTGATAGCTCATTTTTTCAGGTGCTTGAGCAAAAACACCTGTAGTTATTATTAATGAAATTAAAACTGCGTAAATTTTTCTCATAAGTTTAGTTCTTTATGATTTTGAATGTTTTAACCTCTTTTGCTCCATCGGATACTTTCAAGAAGTATATTGCTGGAGTAAGGCTTCCCATTGAAATGTTAGTTTCGCTCCCTTCAACTTTCTTTGACTCTAAAAGTTTACCAGTAATATCGAACAGCTGGTAAGTCAAATTTAAATTTTCGTTGGTTTCAATTCTTAAAGTCAGCTTATCTGTAGTAGGATTTGGATAAGTTGAGCACGAAAGGTTGATTTTATTATCACCTATTCCCGATACAACAGATATTTCGTAAGGTTGCTGAACTCCTTGTGCTACTGATCCACTCGTTCCGGTATTGGTTGTGTATATTACCTGGCCAACAGTGTAACTCGCCGAACCTCCAACCCCAGTGGCATTTCCTCCTGTGGTAGGAATAGCATCTTGCGCCTTTAGTCCATTTAAGCCTATCAAGAGCAATCCGGTTATTGTAAGTATTGTGTGTTTCATGGAAATTTGGAATAGTTATTATTAGCTGGGGTCAATCCCAGTACCTGTACTGCTTTGTATGCGACCTAATCCAAAGAAGCCAATTTCTTTCCCTGAGAGTAACTTAGGCTTACTCCAAACTTTCTTTGATGGCTCCTTTATTTCAATCTTCTTGCTGTTTGCCATTATTGTAGTAGTATTTTTTGCGATTTAACCATTTCATTGGAAACTACTCTTACGATGTATATTCCTGTTTTCAAATTACTCGAAATTACTTCGCTATCGGTTGTTGAAGTCCCTATATATACTTGACGACCACTCATGTCGGTCACAGATATTTGCGAGTTTGGTTTACAATTATCTATATGAATCTGCCTATTGTAGGCGTATATTAAAATACTATAAGTGTCATTTGTTGAGATTCCTGTTGTATTTGCCGTTACCATTACTGGTCCCGCAACTGCATAGCAACCGGTATAGTCTACAGTACCTTTAATATAGTAATTTCCTGCTTCTGCCATTTCTGGTGTATTGTAGGGTAATGTTGCCAAACCATCTTTCCAGTATGTGTAAGTTAATCCTGCAGTTGAGCCCCATGTTATTTCTGGTGCCGTAATATCAGTTGTTGCTGGATTACTTGTAATTATTGTAGGTGTCGGATTTACTATTACCTTAATTGGACTTGAGGTTGACGAACAACCTGTTGGTGCAGTTCCTATTAAGTAGTACACACCACTTGATGCTGTTTTTGGAGTGCTATAAGCAACTGTCGCTTCTTTGTCCGACCAATAAGTGAATGTTAGGTCTGGCGTAGATCCTGTTGTTATTGCATCCGATGTTATGTCTACCGTGTTAGGAGCGCAAACTGAAGCCGGTATACCTACTGTAACTATAGGTAGTGAGTTAATGATTACCTCTATTGGTTCAGAAATAGTATAGCTACCATTTGTTGCAGTTCCCTTTATATAGTATATGCCACTTTTTGCTTTTGTGTGAGTTGTGTAGGCATTAGTCGCTTTTGCATCAATCCAATAGGTGTATACTAAACCATTGTCAGTTCCTTCTCTAATTGATGCTGTTGCTAGATTGACTGTTTCGGGTTCACAAACCGATATGGTTGATTTGGTTATTAGTCTAGGTTTTGGAAGGTACAATAGTGCGAATCGAGAGCCTAAAGAGTCTTTTACAATTTCTGAAGTAAAGGTGTATTCTGGGTAAATATCTAAATCTTGTCTCACATTTAGCAATTTGTCCTCAAGGAACATATTGTGCAAACCAGCATTTTCATTAAAGTTTGCTACGAATCTATAGGTTCCAGCTTTTCCTATGTTTAGTCCAACAAGTATTGTGTCTGGTTGTAAAATTGGCTTAACCGCCTGTATTACTAAGCTGTATTTTTCTGGCGAAAGTGTGTATAGCTCAGCAATGTTTGGTTCACTTAAAAATAGTTTCTTTGAATCACATGACTCGAAGTTGTCTTGTGCATCATTTGATTGAACAATCACGGCCTCATCTCTATTTTTGCCTGAGTAGAGGTAAAGTCTAAAAATATTCTTGTTTTGCTGTGCTTGAGCCCTTATAAATTTTGCAGAGCCCCAGTTGTGAGTCCTGTCTGTATTGTGAATAGTTACATCGCCTGTTTGACCTACAGTAGTTACCTCGATCCAAAACGATTGCATGGGTGGTATGTTACCATCAACAGCAGTTCCATTATTTCCTGTACCCACTCCCGAAGTAGCATTATAAGTGTCTACAAGCATTTCACCACTATTGTTAGAACTTCTATACCAAACTGTATTGGTTAGGTTTGTCTTAGAAATATTTGCCCAATTGATTACTGCAGGGTATGGATTACCTAGTAGATATTTCTGTGTGGCTATTGCTCGAGGAATCTCGTTTTTTGTATACGAACTTTCAGTGTTTGGCTGTCCTGTAAAGCTAAAGATGTTATTTGATGCCGAACGAAGGATATAGCCTTTTGCATTGGTGAGTGCAACATCGTTTGCAGATACTTTAACATACATCCTTGTTGCCTCATTCTGATACCAAAGAAAATTCATTCCGCCAGCAACGTCAAACAAGGTAGATGTTGCGTTGCTAATAGGCGACGAAAAGTATAGACTTCTTCCTGTGCTGGCTGTTGCGCTACCGGTGGAGGTATATGATAATTCCATGGTAATGTCCCCACTAACGGTGCTCTCATTAATAAAAGTAGCCGTTTGTGGTTTAAATGGAGTAGCTGTCGATTTTAATATCAATGGGCTTGCAAATGTACACGCGCCGTAAGCGGTTACCCCTTTTCCTGCTTCAACTTTCGTAGTTGAGCCACTATTTATTGTTAACTTCTCAAAATCGAAAACGTTTGCACTACCACCTATTGTTTGGTCAGTTCCGTTAAAAATAACTTCTCCATCCGTATCTGGTGATTCAATAACGTTGCCCGTTCCATTGTTGGTCCAGTTTCCTGAAACAGTAATTACCCCATTGATTGCAACAGTGCCAGCCGCTTCGTTCTGATAGCTTCCGCTTATCACAAGATGTCCGCCAGACACATTTATTTTACCGCTGTTGCGAAGAATCTGCGCATTTGCAGATAGTGCTAACAATGACAATAAGAGAAGTAGTATATTTTTATTCATAACTATTACGTTTCTCATTTCTCACTCACAGGATTGATTGTTAAATCCATTCCTCCAGTTTTATTTATTACTTTGAGGCACTCGTTTCATAGATAATTGCTCACCTTGCTTTTCTCTAAACCGCAGGTTCACCATTTTGTTTGTTGCGCAATTAACTTCTGCTTTAGTAAGCAGCTATTTTAAATGCAAATTTTTAATTCCCGCCAATTATTAGCCAGTTGCTTCCATCGCTAATAACTGTTACGTATTTGTATTGTGCACTTAATGTGTAAGTTGCTGCTCCATCAATAGTTTGACTATTGGTTGTTGCCACTATTACATTACCAGTTGAGGTATTTTTAATTGTATAGTTTCTACCAGCAATTGTTGTTGCTGTTGGAAGTGTAATAGTACCAGATGCAATTATGTTAATGCAATTATCTGTTGCACTAGCAGTGTATGGAGTAGTTCTGGCTTTGAATCCGGTTGCAATAGAACCATTGATATGCAGTGTTGAATGTGGGCCTGTTGTTCCTATTCCAATCAAGTTGGTTGTTGCATCTCCCACCCTTACAAATGATTTGTTTGAAGATAAAGGAGATGTTCCGCTACCAAAAAGAATTCCGTTTGTTGCAAACGTTGTGACTCCAGTGCCACCTTCGCTTACCGCGACTGTTGCTAAGGAAATTGTTGGAGTTGCTCCCCCGCTGTATGTGAGCGGGGAGTTTACATTAATTGTTCTTACCCCGCCTACCGATAACCATTCATCTCCATTGTAGAAGTAGAAGCCTGTAGTATTGTCGATTTGATAAATAAGTAAACCTGATACAGGGTTTTTAATTGCGAGTTTTTCTTCTTCGTACATGCGGGGAACTAAAACTCCACCAGTACTGCTTTGTATGTCTAACGCTGCAGAAGTGCTGCCATTGCTACCTCCAACTACTACTCGGTTAGGAAAGTAAATGTTCTCACCATTATTTACCCATTGGCTACCCAACTTGTACCACGTACCTCCATCCCAGTAATAAAACGATTCATTGGTAGTTTGGTAAATTAATAGTCCACTAGATGGGTTGGTAATAGCGTCCCGTTCCGCTTCAGTCATTCGTGGTATTAATAGCCCTTTACTTGTGCTTGTAATATCTAGCATGGCCGAACCATGTGGCCCATCACCGGTTGTGTTTATTGCCACTTGAGCGTTAACTTGATTGCTCAGTGTTAGTATTAGTGCAACTATTGCTACGGAGAAGGAGATATTTCTTTTCATAATCTTATCTATTTACTGTTTAGTTATTAATCTACATCAATTTGTTAATTGTCGTTGGTGTTCTACGCCAATACTTATGGTGATGTTACAAAATTGTTTTAGTTGTCGCTCAATTAAGTCGCAAAGATACAACATTATACAATTATTAATCATATCTATTACCAATAGTTCGGTAAGATTTATGCCGCAATTTTACCGTAATCCAACAAATCATTGACGATTTTTTTATTTTTTGCGGTGTTTGGGTTTATTGCAAACATACACATAAATCGTTCCAGTAGCAACGCGTTGTTATATAGAGTTTTGTAATTAGCCATTGAGAACGTTTTTTGGAGGTTATCCTTGTTTGAGAGCCAGTCTTGCTTGGCGATATTTACCGCTGTTAGAGCCGCGTTAAAGTGGAAATCGAGCTTATTCTTGCTCCTAGCCTGACAGGTGGTAAGCCCGGTGAACTGCTTGGCATCTCGGTAGAGGAATTCTATTTGAAATCGGGACC
>NZ_FMYP01000110.1:764-7262 GCF_900096565.1 Williamwhitmania taraxaci | reverse complement strand
TGACTTCTCCCTACATGCTCACGAGCATCGGGAGATCTCCCTCGGTAAGGTAAATGTCCTTCCGTCTAACCCTGCGGGATCTACATAGCTACCCTGTTTGTATTCGTTGGGCTTTGCAATGGTGTGCTTGCTCACCCGAGCAGCTGTGCCTCATATCCCGTTCCTGTTCGTCAGTTCAGACGTTTGCCGTTTGGCTTACTTCAGTGCATGGGTCACCCCAAACCACCTTGCCACTTGCTAGTGCTTCGGACACGACTCCGCGCACAAGGGACTTTCACCCTCTGGACTTGTTCCAAAAACGCTTCCGTTTAAAGAACTTTTACTATATTTACCATTCAAGGCACACACACGCGGTATAAAACATTGGGGTTTAAGTAGTTATTCAAGCGTTCTGCCCCGCATCAAGTTCGGTGTAACTGGACAGGAAAGTAGCCCGCAGTCCCCAACGATTTCATACCGCCACCGTTAGCAAACAGTTTAAAAAATAACACTATGAATAAAATGATTCTTTTTTTTGTGATTTGTTTTTCAATTTCACAATTTATCAATGCTCAGACTTATTATCCAAATATTAATAGTCAGAGCGAAAAAAACCTGAAAATTAAAAAAGTTGAAAGAAGTTCATCAAGCACTATTATTGAGTTTGAATATTTCAGGACTGAATCTAAGGGAATTTATATTTATTTAAATCCACCCAATTCGGATGGTGCTTATTATATTCAAGCTAATGGAATCAAATTTCTCCTACTTAGTACAGAAGGAATTGCAAATAAAGATGCTATAACCATTGCTTACCCCAATAAACAAATAACTTTCTCAGCTATTTTTGAACCTTTACCTAAATCAATTACAAAATTTGATTTAATCGAAGGGGCAACAGGTACATGGAATTTTTATGGAATTGATAATAGTAATTCTGATAATTCCAAAACTAATCCAGATAAAATAAATTTTAGTTCAAAAACTACTGATACTTTGTATTATGATAGCAAATGGAAAGGTGTTGATACAAGAGGAACTGCCTCATTTTATAGAATCATAAATTTAGATAATAATAGCAATATTTCAGGTTTAGTTAAGGATTATTATATAACAGGAGAGTTACAAGGTAAAGGAGATGCATTATTTATTGATAGATATGATGATAGTAATTCCAAATGGAAAGGAATTGTATACACTTATTCAAAAAATGGTGAAACTTTATCAGAAACTGATATGGATAAACTGTGTAAATCTTACTACAAAGATGGCAAGACTTTCCAGTACTATGTTCATAATGGAATATCTGTAACAATGCATTTATCTATTGAAAGAACCTATGGTAAATATTATGTTGCTTATGTTGCTATCGAAAATTTGACTGGGAAATCGTTTAACTTCAACCCCGAAACTATTACCGCAATAATGATAAAAAGCGGAACTGAAACTTCTGGCGAAGTGCTGTCTGCAAATGAATATATGAGAAAAGTGAACAATAGACAAGCATGGAATGCTGCATTAGTTGCTTTTGGAGAATCTAGTGCAGCAAATCAAGCAGGTTATTCAAGTTCAACAACGACTTCATCAACAAGTGGATATGCCAATAGCTATGGTAGTGCTTCAGGATATTATGGGAATACTTATGGAAGTGTATATGGAAGCAGTAGTACTTATGGTTCAGCAACATCTCGCAGTAATACTCAATCTTATAATGGTGCAGCAAATTATGCAGCTCAACAAAACGCTCAACAAAACATAAATAATTTTCAAAATCAACAGTATCAAATACAAAATGTCTTGAATCAAGGCTATTTAAAGCTGAATACAATTGATAACGAGCAAAGGATAGTTGGACAAATAAATATAAATTATAAAAGTGCTGATAAAATCAAGGTCACAATACCAGTGAATGGGGTAAATTATGATTTTTGGTGGAATAATAATTAAAACCGTTTGCTAACAAAGTGTAGCAGCAATAAGGGCTTCCGTGGTATTCGAGCATTCTACCCCGCTCAAACTTCGGTGTCTGCGGACAGGAAAGTAGCCAGCAATCCCTTACTGCTGCTACACTCAACCGTTAGCGGTCATTCTATTGACGACCGTGCGACCAAAGTTTTTAATAGAGCTTGCAAAGCCGACCCAAAGAAAAATTGTTTTAAAAAAAATTCCACCGCTTCAAAAAAATAAAAAACGCAACGCACAGCCGACACTCAATGACACGACAACTCAATAAAGACAATGGTTTACAAACACGGTGGACAAGAACGCCAGCCACTAATAAATAGGACCTTAAGCGGCACGAAGTGCCCAGCGAGAGGTCCCGGTTGAGTTACATCCCGGGTTAAACGGATTTTTTCTATGGGGTTTTCAATGCAATTATTCTTTTTCGGAGGGAAATTTACTGACATAAGCTGGCCATTTGCACTGGCCTAACTCATCAGAACAGCATACTTTCACACCAGCATAGGCTTACCCCTTCAGGTTACACCGGAGGCGTAAGCCTTTTTCCTTTGCGTATGGGCGTAAGCCTCCTGCCTGCCAGCAGTGGTAGGGAATGCCTTGTTCTAAAATTGATTCACACACAAAAGCATAGTAGGCGTAGCCCAATACCTCGAACCCTTTATTCGGGGTTGGGTGAACTACTACGGCAAGTTCAGGATTTATGAGCTGAGCCCAATCTTTCAGCTGCTCCGCAAGCGACTGGTTAGGTGGGCATGCCAAAGGTATAAACGGTACAAGACGAGTTTAAACCGAGCTTATCAATGGTTGGAACGGATACGGGAACAATTTCCGAATTTGTTTTACCACTGGCGACTAGGTTTCTCGTAAAGTATTGGTAGATTTGTATAACAAGAGCCGTGTGATGGGAACCGTAACGCAGTGGAGCTTATGACCGTGCTATCTTGAAAGTTGACAATAATGAAGTAAATTTACGACTTACGACATAATTCTGAAAATGGATAATTTTGAAGAATATTTACGGCAAGGTGAACCCAACAAAGCAGAAAAAGCAAAAGTTTGGAAAACCGCTATCGGATTGCAACAAGTTGATGGGTTAAAACCTTCTGATTATTTGATAGCAACAGCCAAGCAGAACATTGAAGGCGACATTTCCATTGATGAGGTAAAACAGTTAATAAACAGTTATTACAAGCAGCATCCTGAAAAAGACTCCGAAAACCGCACTGAAGAAGCAGACAAAGTTTCGGCACAAATTGCCGAAATATTAAGTGAACAAACCTTTACGTTTTCGCCAGCCGAATATCTTACCATTCATCGCAGGTTGTTTCAATGCGTTTACAGCCATGCAGGCAGAATCCGTGATTATAACATTACCAAGCAAGAATGGGTTTTAAATGGAGATACGGTTTTATATGCGAGTGCTGAGAGTTTGAAAGTTACTTTGGAGTATGATTTTGAACAAGAAAAGAAATTTAGATTCAAAGGTTTAAGCCAACAAGAAATCATAGAACACATAGCCCATTTTATTAACGATTTGTGGCAGATTCACACTTTTGGCGAGGGCAATACACGGACAACGGCAATTTTTTTAATAAAATATCTTCGAAAACTTGGTTTTAAGGAAGTAAATAACGACTTATTTGCAGAACATTCGTGGTATTTCCGAAATGCACTTGTGCGAGCCAACTATGAAGATTTATCCAAAGGCATTCACAAAACAGAAATATATCTTATTCACTTTCTTTCTAATTTATTGCTTGGTGAAAACCATCCGCTGATAAATCGAGAAATGCACGTTCAATACATTGATACTGTAAAAAAGCAAAATGACACTGTAAAAATTGAGAATGATACTGAAAATGACACTGTATTTTATTTGATAAAGCAAAATAACAAAATAACAGCAACCGAAATGGGAGAAAGATTAAAGATAAGTTTGAGCACAGTAAAAAGGAAAATAAAAGAACTTAAAGATAGCGGAATAATAGCACGCCTCGGAAGCGATAAAACAGGTCATTGGGAAATAGTAGAGAAATGAAATCATACCACATTTTGAAAGCAAAATGACAAAGAAAATAGAACACCAGCACCCAATAAATAGGACTTTAAGCGGCACGAAGTGCCCAGCGAGAACCCCGAAGGGCTCATGAGCGAAGCGAATAACTTCCGGTTGAATTACATCCCGGGTTCAATGGTTTCATCCTATGGGTTTTCAAGTCCTTTATCCTTTCTCGGAGGAGTATTTACCGGCACAAGTAGGCAACCTGCCCATGCCTAACTTATCAGAATAGCATACTTTCACACCAGCATAGGCTTACCCCTTCAGGTTACACCGGAGGCGCAAGCCTTTTTCTTTTGTGTATGGGCGTACGCCTCCAGCCCGCCAGCATCGGCAGGGTATGGGGTGGAAAGGTTAGACGATTGCGATTGTGATGCATTGCAGCCTTTATGTACATCGCCAAGGCATCCCGCTCCCTCACCAACCCAGCGGTGGAGGAGTTTTTATTTGCATCGTTGCAAAATATATTGGCCCACTAAGGTCCTAGGTAGCCGAAAATGGTTAGATTTGAATTGTGCCGCTGAAACCGCACAATACCTACCAATAGGGCATGTATTGTGTGATTTTATCACACATATAGACGAGTTATAGCTCATTTTAGATTGAACCACAGCTTCGATTTTCAATACGATAAATGAATTTTAATATAAATTAGTTATTAAGAAGAAATGAATAAAATTGTGATTTTCATATCAGCTTTAATAAGTTGTTTGTTTTCATTGACTGGCTTGTCCCAGACAGAAAATAGATTGAATGATTATTATGACCAGTTAAAAATTGATAAACGCAAAATTTTAAATGAATTTGTTACATATAAGACCTTACCATATGACACTAATTCAACAATATATGTGATACCTGTAAAAACTGACGAAGGTGAAGGTTGGTGGTCGGCTGACATTCATTTGTTTAAAACGTTAACAAACTCTGGAAAAATTATAACATATTCAATCTTTGAGCATGCAACACAATCAGATGCTATTGCACTTTATAAAATTTGGATAGATACAGCACCATATAAATTAACAAAGAGTAATAGTGCATTTGGAATAAGATTGGATTATGCAAACAATTCTCGTGCTGCTGGATTTGACGGTGAGACACTTTTATTGGTTGAAGAAAAAAATGGGAATTTTATTAATATCTTGAAATTAGATGTTTCAAAAATTGTTGCTTATGGTGGAGGAGATTGTGAAAATACAGAAATGTATAAACAGAAGAGTATCTTAGTCATAGATAAAGTGAATTCTAATAAGGGTTATAATAAAATAATTGAGAAGGTTTACTTTGAACACTTTTACTTGAATAAAGACTGTGAAGATGGGAAAAAGGAGAAAAAGAATTTTAAAAACGTTTTCCAATTCAATGACAGTTTATATATCTGTAAAGGGCAAAGATTAGATGGATGGTAAAAAAACGAGCTATAACAAATGGTATATTTCAAAAGGGGTTTCGCAGCTTTGGCAGGTTCACAACCCGCCTCAAATTTCGTTCACCTCGACAGTGAGAAACTCCTGCAATCCCCTTTCGCCACATACCATCAAACGTTACCCGCAATGTTAAGTGCGACCTATACGATAACGACAATTTGGACAATCTTTGGCTGACTTTTTAGGAATTATTATGAATCGAACAGACAAGCTTATGACAAAGCAGACAGTAATTTACAATTTTAGAAAATGTTTTAAATTAAATATAATTTTGTCATTTGGACTTATTTTCCTTATGACATCTTGTTTCTATTCTGGAAAATACTTTGCGTCATATACAGTTCAAAATAAGCAAACAGACAAAAACGCAAAAGTGATTTCAATAGACTTTCTAAACCAACTTGCAGACAAAAATTCTTTAACAAAAGACTCAAAATTCGACGGAATCGACACACTTGGATTTTACGGACAACCTTATCATTATTTCAAATTTTGGTTTGAGCAAATAGACAGTAACACAATTGTAAAACTTGACTACTATGGGGTTTATGGAAGTAGAAAAAATCAACCCTACCGAGACTTATTTTCTGAGCTGAACGACTTTATGAAAACAAATTTTATTATTATTGAACAAGATATAAAAGAAGAAAACAATGCGAAGAAAAAAGAAAAATAGATGTAAAAAACACAACTGCTAATAAATAGGACCTTAAGCGGCACGAAGTGCCCAGCGAGAGGTCCCGGTTGAACTACATTCCGGGTTAAACGGTTTTATCCTATGAGTTTTTAAGTCCTGATCCTTTCTCGGAGGGAGATTTATCGGCATAAGTAGGCAACCTGCCCGTGGCTAAATTACCGAAACAGCATACTTTCACACCAGCATAGGCTTACCCCTTCAGGTTACATCGGAGAGATTAGCCTATTTCTGTTGTGTATAGGCGTAAGCCCCCAGCCCGCCAGCATCGGCAGGGGATGGGTTGGAAAAGGTTAGGCGATTGCATTTGCGATGCATTGCGGTCCAATATGCACGGATGGAAATCGCGTTTGCGATGCATTGCGGTCCAATAT
>NZ_FMYP01000110.1:0-329 GCF_900096565.1 Williamwhitmania taraxaci | reverse complement strand
GCGTTTGATTGTAGTTGCGGTTCAATATGAACGGATGGAAATCGCGTTTGATTGTAGCTGCGGTCCAATATGAACGGATGGAAATGGTATGAGAGATATAACTTAACCTACGTAAAAAGTTTACTCGTCACCATATCCAGAACCCTTGCACAGCAAGCAAAGTAAAAAAAAACAAAAAAAAGATTGCTAAAAACTTGACTTGTATTATTTTATTTTAGAATTTGTGTTATCGTTAATATTTCCTAAATTCAAGTAACAAATGCAACTTATAGGATTGATTGGAGAGAAAGGAATTGCATTTTTTCAGAACAGGAAGATGAGAATTACTC
>NZ_FMYP01000109.1 GCF_900096565.1 Williamwhitmania taraxaci | reverse complement strand
GGTAATATCCTCGGCGCATTCGCCGCCGCATAAAACCAGCATGAGGTAGGATCGAAACAAATCACTGTAGGAATACTGTGCCTTAACTCCCCGAATGCCAAGCGTTTGGTCTATGGTGTCGTAAATAGAGGCCTCCCGGATAATTTTGTCTGCAAAATTTATTCCGCCAAAAGAGTTGATGGTGTCGCTAGAATATGTAATTTTCATCCGCTACGATGTTTTCACCTAAGTAGGTGAAAATATTTTAATCGGGAAAGCCTTGTGATGATTATTATTACAGGGGTTCCCGATTATTTTATGCTTTTATGTTGCGGATATAAGGTATAAAGGAGAAAAACACTCTGATGGCAGCCACTTGTGTAAAAGAAAATGCCAGCATACCTTTTTTCATCAGAATAAAAGAGCTTCCCCAAATTAGGGCCAGTAGAAGCATGGAACCCCATTGCCACCGCTTCTTCGAAAGGTCAAACATACCGTATCAATTTTGGGTAAAGTTAATTTTATTACAAATATAGACTGATGAAATGGCGAAGGTTAAATATGGAGTATGAATATTTGTCTGTAGCAATAGCTAATTGCTTTGTAATTCGATGATTATATTGAAATAAAATTGTCTGCATTCGAAAGGGTTCTGACAGCATACAACGATGAACCAGCGCAACCCTATTATTTTTTTCAGCGTGCCATTGACCCCCAACTACTTATTCCATTATTTAATTATTTTTGTTGCTCTCTAGCTTATGGAGTTGAGTAGAATGATGAACAAGCGCAGCACAAAATCGCTGGAAGAAGTACACTCCAGTGTAGATACTACTATAAAGAAAGGTTATTGGAGAAGGTTGTTTGCCTTTTTCGGCCCCGCATATCTGGTAAGTGTAGGATATATGGATCCGGGCAACTGGGCCACCGATATTGCCGGCGGAAGCCAGTTTGGATACACGCTTCTTTGGGTGTTGGTAATGTCCAACCTTATGGCAATACTGTTACAGTCGCTAAGCGCACGGCTGGGAATTGTGCGCGGACTCGATTTAGCCCAGGCCTCACGCGAAGGTTACCCCACATTTATCAATGTAATATTGTATGTTTTGGCCGAGGTGGCCATTGTAGCTTGCGATTTGGCCGAAGTGCTTGGAATGGCCATCGGACTAAAGCTGTTGTTTGGCCTTCCCATGGTGGTAGGAGTGCTTGTAACACTGCTCGACACCTTCCTGTTGATGTATCTAATCAACAAAGGAATGCGGGTGATGGAGGCATTTATACTTGCACTCATCTCAATTATTGGTGTAGCCTTTCTTATCGAAATGATTTATGCAAACCCCGATGCCGGCGAGCTGGTGAAAGGGTTTATTCCGTCAATTCCGAATGATGCAGCATTATATCTTGCAATTGGAATTATTGGCGCCACCGTAATGCCCCACAATCTTTACCTGCACTCATCGTTGGTTCAAACCCGAAAGTTTAATAGCGATAAGGGATCTATTCTGCAGGCCATTCGGTTCAATATAATTGATTCGGTGATTGCTCTCAACCTCGCTTTCTTTGTAAACGCAGCCATCTTGATTCTTGCTGCATCCACATTCTTCCGCAGTGGGATGTTTACGGTTTCCGAAATTGACGAAGCGTATAAGTTTCTGGCGCCGTTAATGGGCTCGAACCTGGCGCCAATACTCTTTGCCGTTGCACTAATAGCGGCCGGACAAAGTTCTACCATAACCGGAACGCTTGCAGGACAAATTATTATGGAAGGGCACGTAAATATTCGTATTCGGCCTTGGTTGCGGCGCATAATTACAAGGAGCTTTGCCATTATACCGGCCATTATTGTGCTTGTTATTTTTGGAGAATCCTTCACCGGACGGTTACTAGTGCTTAGTCAGGTTGTTCTGAGCTTGCAGCTGGGCTTTGCGGTTATTCCGCTAATTCACTTTGTGAGTTCAAAGAGTCGAATGGGCGAGTTTGCAATTGGTACTCTAACCAAAACGGTATCATGGCTCATTGCCTCCATCATATTAAGCTTAAATATTTGGTTGGTTTATGGAGCCATTGGCGATTGGCTCAGCACCACGGCTCATCCGGTTATCCTTGGGTTAGTAGTCGTTCCTGTTTCAGTCATTCTGATTCTTGTGTTGTTGTATATAACAGTAGAACCAATATTTATGCAAAGACGCGAAAAGAGGGCTTTGATACCTCACGTTACGTATCCTATTTCGCTCGAGCTTAAGCCGCAGTTTAAGCGTATTGCGCTTGCACTCGATTTCTCTACTTCCGATGAAGGTGTAATTAACTATGCCGTTTCCACGGGGCGTAAGGAGGCGGAGTATCTCCTTATTCACATTGTAGAGTCGGCGGGAACAATGGTATTTGGTAGCGAAATGCAAGACTTAGAAACAAAGCAAGATACAGAGCATCTCGAGAGCTATGCTGCTTTGCTCCGCGAACAAGGTTACACGGTCAATACTATTGTTGGTTTTGGTAGCCCCAAGCGTGCTATACCTAAGGTTGTAAATCAGTTCGAAGCCGATTTGCTTGTTGTGGGTGCCCACGGCCACAATGCACTATTCCAAATGATATTCGGTCAAACCGTAAACTATGTAAGGCGCAGGCTAAGCATCCCTGTGTTGGTGGTAAGGCATAAGGCCAAGGGGTAACATGGTTTCGTTTTAGTAATCTTGTTGTAAACTAATCCCATTGCAGAATGTCACGGGTTCAATGCGGCCCACTGTATTGTTTTGGTGGCCATAACTCGCGCAGCTGGGCACCCGATAGGACGTAGCAGGCGTAAAAACGGCGTCTGTTTGAGCGCAGCGAGTTTCGACGTTTTAGCCTGCAAGGACTTTTCGGGTCAGCGAGCGGGTAAGGCCTTGACTTTTTGCCTACTTTTTGTGTCAAGACAAAAAGTAGGTTGGGTTTGGGGCAACGCCCCGAAAGGGTAGCCATTAGCCGAAGGGCTAGTGGCTAACTATTAAAAGCTAATGATTGCAACTATGTCCATCCTCATGGGTATGGTCACAATTGGCGGTAGAATCGCCGGCTTCTCCACCAAGGAAGCGATTAAGTACGGTTTCCACTTCGCCCGAATATCCCGTATGAACAGTAATTCCATGGCTCGAAAGGGTATTTACCGCTCCGCCACCAATGTTCCCGGCAAGCATTGTTTTTACACCTTTTTCGGAAAGCACGCTAGCTATGTTCGATTTGCATCCACATCCATTGGGGGAGGCTACAATCTCTTTGCCGGCAATGCTGTTATCGCTGTTAATGGTGTATACCGTAAAGTATTCGCAGTGGCCAAAGTGACCATCTACCATATTCTCTCTCGAAGGCAATGCTACTTTTTTCATGTTATTGTGGTATTAAATTTATGTTTGTGTCGTGTTTACAGTGCTGATTTTCTTTGGAGCACAGGCAGCTAGTTTCGCCACAGCTGCTGCATTCAATTACCATATGAGTGTCTATTCCTGCAATCTGAAGACGCTTACCATTTACAAGCGCATCGGCTACAACTCCTCGCGCCGCAGAAAGTATGCGTCCAAACGTGGCTCTTGAAACTCCCATTCGTGTAGCTGCCTCTTCGTGGTAAAGGCCAAGATGGTCGGCTAACCGAATAGCCTCAAATTCGTCGAGATTAAGAGTTATTGATTGTGATGTACGTTTGCTCAAACCAAAGGGTGAGAATCCTTCTGAAACAGGGCTAATTGAAACTTTACGGCAACACTTCTTTCTGGGCATATACTCATTTGAATTGCACAAATATAAGCATATGCTCAATATGATGTTGCGGGATAGCAAAATTTAAATGCGGGTTAATCGAATAAATTTGAAGAAATAGCCTTGCCCATAGCCATCTTCAAATTTTGAAATCGTACAATTATCTGTTATTTATAGGCTTCCTCTGTATCGCCTGGACGAAGGAACGATTTGGGTAGCTTTACCTCTGCGCTTATTATCTCTCCAGTTATAGGATGCGGAAAGCTAAGGGAGAATGCGCAAAGCCTAATCTGACGCTTTATCTCCGCGCTGGCACCGTAGCGATAATCGCCCACAATAGGGCAGCCCATATCCGCAAGGTGAACTCTAATTTGATTTTTCCGTCCGGTATCGAGCTTAATCTCGAGAAGGGTATACTTGCCCTCCTGCGAAATGGTGCGGTAGTGGGTCTTGGCAAACTTGGCATTAGGGCTCTCGGAGCCGGAGTAAACTTTTAGGCTTACCGGATGCTCGTGAAGCCAACTCTCTATTGTTCCTTCAGGATCCTTAGGGGCATGCTCCACTAGTGCATAGTAGTATTTCTCAACGCTTTTCCAATTGTTTTTAAGCTGCTCCTGAACCTTTTCGCTCTTGGCAAGAATAAGCAAGCCAGTTACCTCCCTGTCGAGCCTATGCACAATAAAAATGCGTTCCTTCCCATTGGTGATCTCTTTTGTGTAGCTGGCCATCATACCAAAGAACGATTTCCAATTATCATCTCCAACGCCATGAGTTAGTATTCCCGCTGGTTTTTGTGCAATGAGCAGATCGTCGTCTTCGTAAAGAATAGGAAATGGAGCTTTAATTTTTCGAATTGGCTTTCCCTCTCGCTCAAGCGTAACCTCATCGCCTGGATTAACCATATAGCGAGGGTTATTTATTGCTTTCCCATTAATATGAATGGTGCTGTATTCCACAATTTTCTTTCCCTTTGTTTTCGAACCAAGGTTTAATTGTCCCATTACTAGGTCGAAAAGCGAAATAGGTTTATCGGTATGCAGCTTCATATGCGTTCGTGAGTGAGATTTGGCAGGCAAAAGTAATCATTACCCCGTTCAATTCCGCATTCCCTAGTCGGAGTTTCAAGATAGCTTAAGCCCAACCAGCGAAAACCTATGAGCTCGACATAGAAAACCCACCACACGTTAGATAACGTTGGTGGGTTTCATAAATGTCTCTGTTCTCTGATTATCGAATATTAGGTTGTGGCTTTACAGCATATCGAAGACTTGAGTTTTTATAGTAAAGCATCTTTTTACCATTATACGAAAGGCTATCGTAAGAGTAGGATGTACAGCAACCGTCATTTACGAGTTTGCAAGCAAAGTAAATAGTATCTGTATCTTGTTGGTTTAGGTATAGGTAAAACGTGTTAATGTTTTTACTTGCACTCACCACCGAAATATCGGTAGAAACCAGATAGTCTCCTTTCTCGTTGATGCGACCATACCCTAAGGCTACATTCTTTTTAATATCGCCATCGAAGTAGTAGAGTCTTATCGTATCCAACTTGTAAACCGATGGTATCAAGCTTGCTGTGTCTTTGTTCGCCAATAATTCCGTTGGCATTAGTGTAAAACCAAAAAGTGCAGGTCCACTAAAGCAATCGTTGCAATCATCATTTTTGAGGCAACTTTGCCCAATTATTACAGTTCCGGCAAGTAAGAATAGTAGTCTCTTCATAGCAGTAGTTTTTAGGTTTCACGCGAATATCAGCAAATAATATGCCGAAAGACTTGATTCCTTCGGCATATATTGAATTTATTATGTAAGAGTCGCATATTCCTCTCTCAATCATTTATGCTCACTTACTTACTTCTTTAAAAGGGCGATAATCTTTTCTAGCCACAGCGCATCAATCTCGTCGAAGGAGTTTAACTCTATACTATCCACGTCTAGCACGCCAATAACTTCATTATTGGCATTAAATACCGGCACCACAACTTCCGATTTCGAGCGAGAGTCGCAGGTAATGTGATTCGGAAACTTTTCCACATCGGGAACCAGTATTGTTTTTCGTTGGTTTACTCCGGCCCAACATACGCCTGTATCTTTCTTTAGCTCCATGCAAGCAACCGGACCCTGATAAGTTCTAACCACCATTCTACCATCTGGCGTGAGGCAGTAGAAGCCACACCAAAAGAAGTAATCGAATTTGTTCTTAAGCACGGCATTGATTGTGCACATCTGGGCTGTTGTATCTTCCGATTTCTTAAGGAGTTCAACTAATTGATCGTACACTCTGGAGTATCTGCCCTCCTTTTTTGCTTTATCCATACTCTGTTAGTTTTATTTACATGTAGTAGACAAATGAAGCAACAAAAGGTTAATCTTCCAAGCAAAATATTTTCTTAAATGAATCGCTTCCGTCGGGAAGTCCTCTCTTTTGCAAGAGATCATCGAATCAGCCAAATTAATTGTTTGATTGGTCTAAGATACATGAGGAGAAAGGTGTGCGAAACAAAGGAAGGACATCAAGACTCAGACACCAACGCATATATATAAAGTTCTATTGCCATGTGTTTTTTCAATCGTAACCGATTAGCTAGTATTCGGATCTTGGTTAACCTCATTTTCACTGTAACTTTACTTAATTCGGTTTTTAGTTATTTACTCTCTTTTTTCTAGAGGCGATCACTTGCCAAATTCGCCTTTTCAATGTAGTTGCAATGCACATTAAAACTATTGGGAATGAAGATGTATTGGATTAGTAAATGGGTATTAGGTTTTATCTTCATTTTTGTATGGGGTTGTTCTCCATCTGGATCAAATGATCAACCTTTTAACGAGTCACGAAAATATGGCATAAAGTCGGGGATAGTCGAATTTGCACCCATTGACATAATGGGGGTAGTAACTAAACGAACAATCTATTTCGACGATTATGGAAGCACGGAACGGGAGGAGACCATCGCCAAGGGGAATATCTTTGGTTTAACGAGCGAGTCTCATTCCATTTCCCTTGTAAAAGATGGATATGTTTACACTTACGATCTTCATAAACTTGAGAATGGCAAAGATATAACTTCAAAGGTTGTAACAAAAGCTAGGCTCGTTCCTTATATGCTGTTATCGTTGCAGCAGTTTTCTATCACTAAGGAGATGAAAAAGAACATTAGCTATAAAGAGGAGGGTTACGAGGTTGTAGCAGGTTTTCGGGGAAATAAATACTCAATATGCTTGAATAAGGACTTTCCAGAGTCCATAATCTCCGGTGTTCATTATAAGAATGTGGTGATGAAAACCCACCTTGGAGGCGTTCTGGTTATCGCCAGCCGATTCCAGGAAAACCCGCAAATACCTACATCCTTGTTTCTGCTGCCGAAAGGCTATACGGTTCACGATTTAGACGTAAATAACGAGGGGAATCCTTAGTGTCTTATTGCAATAGTTCGGTAATAACTAGTGTAAATATTTGACAATCAGAAAAATAGGCGTGAATAAATTTGAATAAGACCTTAGAAATCAGTATCTTAAAAGATTATTCCAGTAATTTTCTAAGCATGATTCCTAAGGTCAGTAATATTGTTAAGTATTACATATACAGCACATTAAACAATGACTGTTTTAATAAACTCAATAAAACTCGCAAAGATTTTGTTGTAAGCGTTCTTTGGCACATTTTGAGTATCAAAGGTAGGATAAATTTCTTACAGCTGGGTCGCTTTAGCCAATCTAGCGAACAGACCTACCGCAACCAGTTCGAGAAACCG
>NZ_FMYP01000108.1 GCF_900096565.1 Williamwhitmania taraxaci | reverse complement strand
CAAGAAATACCACCTGCTGCTGGAGTGAAGCGGCCACGCTGCTGTGCCCAATGGGAAAGGTATGCCCGCGCCTCAATAGCTAGTAATTGAATACCTGACACTTACGGTTCGTTACGGTTTTTATTGTTGCAGGCTTCCAAAAAAGGAAGTTGCAAACCATAGGGGGAGCGAAAAACGGAAGAAGTGACGCAAAGAAGGGCTATGTCGAACCAAAAAAATGGCAAAATATCCACCAAGCAAACCTAAATACGCTAAGATTTAAAACCTAGCAATCGACCTGCGGATTTAAGGTTTAAAGAAAAAATCTCGCTAAAATCAATATTCTCAAATGGTTTTCGAATCACCTTATGGGCAAGTGCATCTATTTCGGCACGAGGATTTGGATCAACAGAAACAATCTTAGTATCCAAGCCCAACTCTTTAATTGCTTTATTTGCCACTTTAGTAGAATTGCCGGAACCAACTTCAAAATAGGTTTCAGGCTTAAACTTGGCAATTATGGTATACAAAGCAACAATATCAAGCCCGGGCAAATACCCATTATTATAGATGGGATTAATTGGATTGGGGTCTGAATCGATCCTTATAGACTGAAAAGAATCTTTGTATAAAAGTGCTTCATTAAGAATCTCCGCATACCCGAGTCGTCCTGCATCAATAATCTCATACAATCGCCGATGTGGCTGACTGCCATGACCATAGCGTGGTTTAAATGCAACTTTATACTCTAAAAAAAGGTTCTGGAATCGAGGACTAAGGAATCGATATATCTGCTTGATCATAAACTATATTTTTATTAAGGCAGCATTTACTACAGTAAAATCGATGTAATATCCTGCATGACCAATACATCTGTTCTAAGTCAAAATTAAGAAAAGGCCTTGGAAAACCAAGGCCTTTTCAATTTTGAATAGGATTAATTACACCAGCTTGTGAATAACCAACCCGCTGCGGAGCTTAGGCTCGAACCAGGTAGTTTTTGGAGGCATGATGTTGCCGGTATCGGCAATGTCAATCAGCTGCTGCATGGTAACGGCGTAAAGGGCAAAAGCAACCTTCATCTCGCCGCTATCAACGCGTGCTTGCAGCGCGCCAAGTCCACGAATACCACCCACAAAGTCGATACGCTTATCGGTGCGAAGATCTTTAATATCCAACACCTTATCGAGAACAAGATTCGAAAGAATGGTTACATCCAAAACGCCGATAGGATCGGCATCGTTGTAGGTGCCATTCTTGGCGGTTAGGCTATACCACTTTCCGTCGAGATACATACCAAAGTTATGCAGCTTGGTTGGTTTGTGAATTGCCTTGCCTACTTCCTTAACCTCAAAATCGGCACCAAGTTTCGCCACCAGCTGCGCTGGGGTCATACCGTTAAGATACTTAACCACACGGTTGTAGTCAATAATCTTAAGTTGATTATCGGGGAACACTACCGCGAGAAAGAAGTTGTACTCCTCATCGCCGGTATGATTGGGATTATTTTTCTTCTTCTCGTTACCAACTAGGCCGGCAGCGGCAGTACGGTGATGACCGTCGGCTACGTAAAGCGCAGGGATGGTAGCAAAAATCTCGGTAATGCGCTTGTTGGTAGCATCATCCTCAATAATCCAGAAGTGGTGACCAAAGCCATCGTTGGCTGTAAAGTCATAAACAGGCTTACTGTTCTTCACCACGTTAGCAACAATAGCATCAACCTCCTTGTGTGCAGGGTAGCTGAAGAATACAGGCTCCACGTTGGCGTTGGTATTGCGCACGTGCATCATGCGATCTTCTTCCTTATCCTTGCGGGTAAGCTCATGCTTCTTGATTTTGCCGGTCATGTAATCGTCCACGCTGCAGCAAGCAACGAGACCATACTGGGTGCGGCCGTCCATGGTTTGAGCATACACGTAGTATTGCTCCTTTTGGTCTTGAACCAACCAGCCATTCTTTTGCCACAAGTTGAAGTTCTCAACCGCCTTGGCATACACCTCAGGAGCATGCTCATCGAAACCGGGAGCAAAATCAATCTCAGGCTTAATAATGTGGAGCAACGAGCGCTCTGTAGCCTCGTGGCGAGCCTCCTCAGAGTTCAACACATCGTATGGGCGCGATGCCACTTCTTGTGCCAGCGCCTGTGGGGGACGAAGCCCCTTGAAAGGTTTTATTTTTACCATTACTCGGTGAAAGGTTAAAAGTTAAAGGTTAAAGGTTAAAAGTGAATAGTTAAATACATACTCAGACGGACTTCAGATATCTAACCAACCCTAGAGTTAGTTGCTTTACCAATAAGATCCGTTTGGTTATCGTCTCAACATTCGAAATGTAACCCAACCTTCTTGATATTTCTATTTGTGTTTCAAGTTCAGCTAAAGAGCCCACCGCTATATAAAGAAACTGGATTGTTTCTGCAGTACCCTTTCGAGCAGAACCTTCAGCAATGTTGGAAGGAACAGAAACTGCTGCCCTCCGAATCTGAGAAGTAAGACCATAGAGTTCGTCCTTAGGGAATTTACTAGATAATGTATAAATATCAACCGTTAACTCAACGGACTCCTTCCATGCATCTAACTTAGTATGCTCCATTTTAGACGGTTTTCTTTAAAGGTAAAAAGTTAAAGGTCAGAAAAGATATATCTAACAATGGAAGTTTTCGCCCACATTTAGTAAACAGATGACCCATTCAATATAAGCTGGCAACAATTGTTAGGCTAAACCATCTTTTAACCTTTAACTTTTACCCTTTAACTTCTCACTATTTATTTACTTGATACGTTTTATCTCCGTTCTTAAGGAGATTCACAATTTGGTTTGCAGCAGCTAGGCCAGCGTTGATGTTTGCTTCGGCAGTCTCGGCACCCATTTTCTTAGGCGAGCTGAAGTAACGTGAAGCAAATTTCTCAGCAAAAGTAGAGTTACCCTCGGCCATAATATCGGTGGCATACTTAAGGTCGGTGCGCTCACCCATAATCCGCATAAGTCCATCCTCGTCGATAACCTCCTTGCGAGCAGTATTGATAAGCGTTCCACCCTTAGGCATCTTACTCATCAACTCATAGCCAATGGATTTCTTTGTCTTATCGTTAGCAGGAATGTGAAGCGAAACGTAATGGCAAGTGCTGTAGAGTTCATCAACGGTAGACAGAACCTTAACGCCATCCTTCTCAATAACTTCCTTAGCAACGAATGGGTCGAAAGCATAAACCTCCATACCAAATCCCTTAGCAATATGAGCAACCAACTTACCCACGTTTCCGTAAGCGTGGATTCCTAACTTTTTACCTTTAAGTTCGGCACCTGTTCCAGGCTGGAAGGTGTTACGAGCCATGTAAACCATCATACCAAGAGCAAGTTCCGCAACAGCGTTGGAGTTTTGTCCTGGAGTGTTCATAGCAACCACATTCTTTGCGGTGCAAGCAGCAAGGTCGAGATTGTCGTATCCCGCACCGGCGCGAACAACTACCTTAAGGTTTTTAGCAGCCTCAACTACCTCTTTGGTAACCTTATCGCTACGAACGATAACGGCGTCCACGTCGGCAACGGCCTTAACTAAGTCTGCTTGGTCGGTGTATTTTTCGAGAAGTTCGAGAGAAAAACCTGCTTCTTCAACAATCTTGCGGATTCCATCCACTGCTGCCTTTGCAAAAGGCTTATCGGTTGCAACTAAAACTTTAGACATGATAATTAGTTGTTTAGGTTAATACTAACTACAAGTTAAGCATAAACTCAACTTGTTATTAAAAAACAAGGGTTGAATGGCCCTAAAGCTATTCAACCCCTTAGTATATAATTACACGATTATGCGTTCTTCTTTTCGAACTCCTTCATGCAATCAACAAGAGCTTGAACGCTTTCGATAGGAAGTGCGTTGTATAGCGAAGCACGGAAACCACCAACAGAGCGGTGACCCTTGATACCAACCATACCGTTTTCCTTAGCAAAAGTCATAAAGTCTGCCTCTTTTTCCTTGAATTTGTCCGTCATAACGAAGCAAACGTTCATGAGTGAACGATCTTCCTTAGCAGCGGTACCTTGGAACATGGTATTGCGATCAATTTCGTTGTAAAGAAGGTTGGCCTTAGCCTTGTTCATTTCGAACATCTTAGCTACGCCACCAATTGACTTAACCCAACGTAGGGTTTCGCGCATTGCATAAATAGCAAACACTGGAGGAGTGTTGAACATGGAATCCTCCTTGATGTGGGTGCGGTAGTCGAGCATGGTAGGAATCTTACGATCAACCTTTCCAAGTAGATCTTCGCGAACCACAACAAAAGTAACACCAGCTGGAGCAAGGTTCTTTTGAGCACCACCGTAAATCATACCGTATTTCTTCACATCTACTGGACGGCTAAAAATGTCGGAAGACATATCGGCAATCAAGGTAACTGGGCAATCCATGTCTTCATGGATTTCGGTTCCGTAGATGGTGTTATTGGTGGTAATGTGGAAATAGTCAGCATCCTTAGGAATGCTATATCCCTTTGGATAGTAAGAGAAATTTTTATCAGCAGAAGAAGCAACGGTTACAACTTCACCAAACAGTTTAGCTTCCTTAAGAGCCTTACTTGCCCAAACACCAGTTTCGAGGTAAGCAGACTTCTTGTTCATAAGGTTGAAAGGAATCATGCAAAACTGCAAACTAGCACCACCACCAAGAAATACAACTTTGTATCCATCAGGGATATTAAGCAACTCTTTGAACAAAGATAAAGCTTCCATGTGAACAGCTTCGTATGCCTTTTCGCGGTGCGAAACTTCAACTAGCGATAGACCTTGTCCGTCAAAATCTTTTACAGCGTTCGAAAGGTTTTCGATTACTGATGGTGCCAAAATACATGGACCTGCGGTAAAATTATGCTTTTTCATTGCTTATAAAATTGGTTAAATGGATTTAGTCTCCCTTCAGGGAGCACGGAAGGAATGAACTGTAGACAACTCTCCTTTGCGAAACCACTGAGGTTTGTGCTATGATGCAAAGGTTTTGATTTTGAGTGCCTCATGATATTTTTTCGAATTACAAACCTTGTGTTTGAATACAACTCAAAATTGCAACTTTATTCCTTACCAAATGCTTTTTTCTATATGATTTAAAACACCTAAACAACGATTCGGAATAATTAGACGATCAAAACCCTGATTTCAGCTACAAATTCCTACTAATAGGAATTAGGCTTTTTCCATTGAAATGAGGAACGATAGAAGTATAGTCAGGTGTATGGCAAAAATCAATAACGTCATCGAGGCCCATGGTGCGTAACCGGCTGCGCTGTGCTGCCTTCTGGATATAATCAATAAGATCAGGCTTAGCCAACTGCCATAAATCAAGCGCGGCAATGGCCGAATCGCAAGTGGTTGAGTAACCATAATCATTGAGTAAGCGCTCGACCAACGCACCTGCAAAAACGGAATCCTCAAGGCTGAAACGCCCCTTCCATCCAGAACAGAACACTATAACCTTCCCGCTACGTTGTCCTAAGTAGGCAGCAACGGCACTGTAGTTAAGGAAAGAACCAACAACTACCTCCTTGCATTCAGCAGCCATATGTATGGCACGCGTCCCATTGGTAGTGCTATACACAATGCTCTTCCCTTTTACAATTTCCGGTTTGAAATTAAAGGGTGAGTTTCCAAAATCCGCAAAATCCAGCACTACGCCATCGCGCTCGGCTGCCACGAGAAAGCCATTGTCTTTGTAACGTTTAGCCTCCTCTACCTCCGCAACTGGGATAATCTCACTGGCACCATTGGCAAATGCTGCACAAATTGCAGATGTAGCGCGAAGAATGTCCACAACTACCACAGTAGCTTTCTGATCGAGGTGAAAACCAAACAAGGATGGTGAAAAGCAAACTTCTACAACTTTATCGAGAGTAGGCATGGCAATAATATTACAAAAAAGAGGGATATAAAGAACACTTTATACCCCTCAACTATATAGTAGTTAATTACTTTTTAAAGAATGGAGTCTTAGCAACCTTAGCTTTTATACTCTTGCCACGAATGCTAATGAAGATTTCGGAGCCAAGCTTGCTATGCGAAGTAGCAACATATCCCATACCAACACCAATTTTAAGCATTGGAGACATAGTTCCTGAAGTAACCTCGCCGATTACCGTACCTTCAGCATCAACAATTTCATAGTGTTGACGAGGAATTCCCTTTTCAACCATTTCGAAACCAACCAACTTGCGGGCAACACCTTCTTTTTTATGCTTAAGAAGTAAATCTTTATCGATAAAGTTCTTTGCGTCGGTAAACTTGGTAATCCACCCTAAACCACCTTCAATAGAAGAGGTAGTGTCGTTAATTTCGTGACCATAGAGGCAGAAACCCGACTCAAGACGGAGTGTATCGCGAGCACCAAGACCGATTGGTTGAATACCAAACTCTTTTCCCGCCTCAAAAACAGCCTTCCAAAGTTTTGGACCATCCTCGTTGGCAACATAAATCTCACATCCACCCGATCCGGTATAACCAGTAGTTGAGAAGATAGCATCTTTAATCCCAGCGATATCCAACTTCTTGAAAGTGTAGTATTCCATATCTTCCACCGAAGTAGAAGTAAGCTTTTGCATAGCCTTAAGCGCCAATGGGCCTTGAACGGCAAGCTGGCAAATCTCGTCCGAAGCGTTGTATAGATCCTTGCCTACCTTCAAGCCAAACTTCTCGGCATGAGAGCAAAACCAGTTCCAATCCTTTTCTACATTCGCTGCATTAATAACCAAGAAGTAGGTTTCAGCATTTACGCGGTAAACCAAAAGGTCATCAACAATTCCACCTTTTCCATTTGGAAGGCAGGAGTATTGAACCTTACCGTCACTAAGAGTTGCAACGTCATTAGAAGTGACATATTGAACAAAGTCGAAAGCCTTAGGTCCCTTAACCCAAACTTCGCCCATGTGGGAAACATCGAATACGCCAATTTTTTCACGAACACACATGTGCTCGTCGTTAATTCCGGAATACTCAATAGGCATGTTATATCCGGCAAACTCAGCCATTTTGGCCCCTAAATCAATGTGAAATTGGGTAAAAGCAGTATGTCTCATCTTATAAAGTTTTAAACGATAAAGGTTTGGTTGCAAAGGTAACTAATTTTCGATTGTCACTATGGTGCAATCGTTAGCTATGAAGAAATTCTAATATGTTTATGAGCATTTTTCCTCCGCTATTGTTTAAATACCTTATATCCGCAACATAAAAGCATAAAATAATCGGGAACCCCTGTAATAATAATCATCACAAGGCTTTCCCGATTAAAATATTTTCACCTACTTAGGTGAAAACATCGTAGCGGATGAAAATTACATATTCTAGCGACACCATCAACTCTTTTGGCGGAATAAATTTTGCAGACAAAATTATCCGGGAGGCCTCTATTTACGACACCATAGACCAAACGCTTGGCATTCGGGGAGTTAAGGCACAGTATTCCTACAGTGATTTGTTTCGATCCTACCTCATGCTGGTTTTATGCGGCGGCGAATGCGCCGAGGATATTACCGAACACCTGCGCTCA
>NZ_FMYP01000107.1 GCF_900096565.1 Williamwhitmania taraxaci | reverse complement strand
GGATAATGCGGGGACGACAGCGCATCCTAAAGCTCTTTTCGGCCAAGAAATACCACCTGCTGCTGGAGTGAAGCGGCCACGCTGCTGTGCCCAATGGGAAAGGTATGCCCGCGCCTCAATAGCTAGTAATTGAATACCTGACACTTACGGTTCGTTACGGTTTTTATTGTTGCAGGCTTCCAAAAAAGGAAGTTGCAAACCATAGGGGGAGCGAAAAACGGAAGAAGTGACGCAAAGAAGGGCTATGTCGAACCAAAAAAATGGCAAAATATCCACCAAGCAAACCTAAATACGCTAAGATTTAAAACCTAGCAATCGACCTGCGGATTTAAGGTAACTTAGAATTTGTCGCTGCTACACCTGCAAATAGCGTTTAAGTTTGTGATGGGTTACGATTACGAAGTGCCATTTTTCCTTCCTTTTAAAATAGATAAAATGATTTAATGAACAAGAGTTTTGGTGTATATTGTTGATTTTCAATCTGTGTAGTTGTGGACTCTCTATGTGTTTTTAGGTATACCATTTTTTCTTGCATGGCTGTCGTTCTGAGTTTTTTAATACCTTGGCTCCCCTAATCATTAAACCTCCATGTTCTTTCTTATTCTAAAAGACGAATTATCCTAAAACCCAAACCAACATGAGTTATAATTACAGGTATTTGCTGCTGGCCACAATGGCATTATTCTCTTTACCGGTGATGGCGCAAAAGTCGCCACTCACCCTTGAAAACTTATTTCAAAAGAGAGAGTTTGCCGCTCAGTCGGTTTATGGTGTTAACTCTATGAACGATGGAGAGCACTATACAACGCTGGAGGGACGAGCTGCTTACGTGGTGCGCCATAAGTATAAAACCGGCGAAGTTGTTGATACCCTATTCTCCATTGATGGAGGTTATATTAAGCAGCTCAACACAAAGTTGGACAAAGATGCTCAGGTAAAAGCCTTGGACGGCTACGAGCTAAGCGCGGATGAAACCAAGCTTGTGATAGAAGCGAACTCGGAGCCTATATTCCGCCGCTCTTCGAAATCGGATTTTTATGTGTTCGATATTAAAGCCAAAACACTTACGCCTGTTTCTTCCAACGGAAAACAGCAAAATTCAACACTCTCACCCGATGGTAAGAAGCTTGCCTTTGTGCGGAACAACAACCTTTATATGGTTGACCTTGCTTCGGGCGCTGAAGAGCAAATAACTACCGATGGTGTTTATGGAAAAATCATTAATGGCGTAACCGATTGGTGTTACGAGGAGGAATTTGGGTTTTCGCAAGCCTTTGCTTGGTCGCCTGATAGCCGCCGTATTGCCTTCTACCGCTTCGATGAGTCTGATGTTCCTGAGTTCAATATGACCAAGTTTGAAGGTAGTCTTTACCCGGTCAACTATACTTTTAAGTATCCAAAGGCGGGTGAAAAGAACTCTATTGTTTCTATTCATGTGTTTACGCTTGAGGGAAAGAAAACTGTAAAAATGGATGTTGGACCTGAAACCGACCAATATGTTGGTCGCATAAAGTGGTTGCCAAACAGCCAACAGCTTGCCATGATGCGGTTAAATCGCCTTCAAAACCAGTTCGATATTATGCTTGCCAACCCTGAAAGTGGTAGTTCTACGACCATTTATACCGAGAAGAATAGCCGATATGTAGAGGAGGTTACCGATAGTTATCTCACCTTTACTCCCGATTCGAAGGAGTTTATTATTCCAAGCGAAAAGAGTGGTTTTAGGCATATCTACCATTTCGATATCACCGGAAAACAGCTACATCAGGTTACCAAGGGAAATTGGGATATTACCTCAATTCAAGGATTTGATGCAAAGAACCGAATTGTTTACTACCAATCGGCCGAAGAGTCGCCACTACGTCGTTCCGTGTATGCTATCGGCCTCGATGGAACAAAGAAGAAGAAGTTGAGCGAGTTTTCAGGAAACAATACTACTGCATTCTCAGCTGGATGTAAGTATTACATCAACTACTACTCTTCCGTAAAATTGCCAGTGTTGGTTACTCTTCACTCGGCCAACGGAAAGTTGCTACGAACGCTAAAGGACAACCAAGAGCTGAAAGGTAAACTTGCAGGATACGACATGCCAACAAAGGAGTTTTTTACCTTTACTACTTCTGAGGGGGTACTGCTAAACGGTTATATGGTAAAGCCTGCCAACTTTAATGCTGCAATTCGTTACCCCGTGCTTATGACCCAGTATAGCGGACCAAACTCGCAAGAGGTGCTCGACCGTTGGGGCTTAGGTTGGGATGAATATCTTGCAAGTCAAAATGTAATTGTAGTAAATATCGACTCTCGCGGAACTGGTGCAAGAGGAGAGGAGTTCCGAAAAATGACCTATGGTCAAATGGGCAAGTATGAAACCATCGACCAAATTGAGGGTGCAAAATACCTACAAACCTTAGCTTTCGTTGACCCTGCACGAATTGGAATTTGGGGATGGAGCTACGGTGGGTTTATGTCGATGTCGGCGCTGATGAAGGGCGACGAGGTGTTTAAAATGGCTATTGCCGTTGCTCCTGTCACCAACTGGCGCTTCTACGACTCTATTTATACCGAGCGCTTTATGGGCCTTCCTAAGGACAATGCTGCTGGTTACGATGATAACTCTCCAATAAACTATGTAGATAATCTCAAGGGCAAGTTGCTCATTGTTCACGGTTCGGCCGACGATAACGTGCACATGCAAAACAGTATGGAGATTATCAACAAGCTTATTGCAGCCAACAAGCAGTTTGATATGATGATTTATCCCGACCGTAACCATAGCATTTATGCTCGTTACCACCTATATACTAAACTGACCGACTACGTTAAGGCTAATTTGTAGAATTGGGAACTAATGAATATTGCTGATAGTAAGGTTGCTATAGTTAAATATATGAGCTAGTAACTGGTTGGTTTCAATTAAGAAACGGAAGCCCTGAGGTAATCCTCGGGGCTTTTGCATTAAAAAAATGTAATAATTTCGGTCGAAAAGTTCAAACAACCCCAAAATATTATACTTTTGCGTCTCGCAATGCCCGAATGGCGAAATTGGTAGACGCGCTAGTTTCAGGTACTAGTATCAGTAATGATGTGCAGGTTCGAGTCCTGTTTCGGGCACCCAATTAAAACGAAAGCCTCGTAAACGTTAAGTTTTCGGGGCTTGTTTTTTGGTGGGGAACGGAATAGGGGTCAATAATCTTAGTTCTTCGGTAAAGCGTTTAGTCTCCTGCCGAGTCTGTTCTATTTTTAAACTACCAAGGAGTCAGACCCATTTTAAAACACGAAACTTTAATTGAAGTCAGCAAACAGGGTTAATGCTTCCTGAACAATTACGATAAATCCATTAGACAACTACATAGGTACCTCTGAGTTCTGCACTTAAGGGATGATGACTGGATAGATATTTTCGCATTGCATCAATTACCAGTTCTGAACTGTTTTTGCGGTTTCGTCCGTACTTTTCGGGAACTCCCTGCATGGTAACGAATGCTGCTGTGTAGTATTGACCTGGCTTTGCTTCCTCTTTGCCAATAAAGATTTTCTGGATACGTTGCCCAGCCGGATTCTCAATCTTGAAATAGACATGCAGACCCAGACAGCGTTTAACATATCCGCCCATCTGTTTGTATGGGTCGCACGAGAATGTTCTTTCGAGATTCTCCTCCAACATCGCCCTGAGTTCCTCGCCAGTCAATTCAACAGTTGATACAGGCGGATTCATGGGAATTATGTTATACAGGTCATTCAACGTTATTTTTCCGGGAATTACGGGCGCACCAAAGCGCCAGCCATTCGAAAATGCCAATTGCGCTCCGGTACTTTCAAGCAGAGCCTGAAGGAGAAAATTGTCCATCGTGGATTCCAGTGTTGTTCCGCGGTTAAGGGCGGTGGCTGTTTCACCGACAACCTCCGTGAGTAAATCGTTAAATGGCTCCAGTGCTTCTTTAACCAGCTTTTCCACAGTTGGATCAGGTTCTGTATTGGCTTTAACTTCAATTAACTGATGCCGGTAATCAATAATCTGTCCATCATTTAATTCTACATCGAGGCGACCCAGAAATGAACCGTGGCAACCTGACTGAATTACGATGGTTTTACCAATGAGAACCGGTTCGGAAAGACGATTGTGGGTATGCCCGCTAAGGCAGATATCTATTCCTTGTACTTCTGACAAAAGCTTTAAATCCTGGGGGAACCCAAGATGTGAGATTAAAATAATCAAATCTACCTTTTCTACGATTTGTAAAATTGTGATGACAGGCGGAAGTTCATCTTTGCCAAGTGTAAAATAAATTCCTTCGCTGAACGATGGCGGCATGGTTTTATCAATAATGTTCGATGCTAATCCCACAAGGCCAATCCGTAATCCACCAACTTCTTTTACAATATATGAAGGATAGACAGGCTTGTTTGTCACTTTATCGAAAATATTAATTGCCAGCATGGGATAATTGAGTTCCGCAACCCGTTGCTGAAAAACCTCCGGGCTATAGGCAAACTCCCAATGTGCGGTCATGGCATCAATTCCTATTGAGTTCAGTATCGGGATCAACGCCTTTCCCTGGGTTTTCTGTGCCGGGAAAGTACCCTGGAAAGTATCGCCGCAATCGCAAAAAAGACAATTAGGACTGACGGCCCTAATCTGTTTTACAAGAGCAGCAATTCGCGCATAACCTCCTGCTTTACGATAAACAGCATGGTCGCCTTCCCAAAACATTTCCTGGTGTAAGTCAAAATACGCATGGCTGTCATTCATCTGGATGATGGTGAGTTTATTACTGTTACTCATTTCTACCCTTTCCGTTAGTTCAATTGTATTTTGCGTTTCACCATAATATTTCATATGGGTTAAATACTGTGAATTAAATAAACAACAAGGAAAATGCCAACTGCAAGAACTGATATTGTGAGCATTGCGTCAAGTATCGAGGATGGTTGCCATGTATCTTCGTTTATCTGTTTCTCAACCTTCTTATACCTGACATATGCAAGTAATCCCATTAAAGCGCCCAATCCAACAAGGAATATCCCGAGAATGGCTGAATATCCATGAGAAGGCGGCAGACTTTCTCCAATAGTTGATTTTCCCAGAACAAATGACATTTGTTTCATGAACAGCGCGAACTTTTCGACCACAAATCCGAATGCCATTATCCCTATGCCTGTTCTTATCCATGCAAGAAATGTCCTTTCATTGGCCATGTGCACACGGCGGTTGCGAACTTTTTCCTTTGTATTATCATTTACAATCTCAGACATACTGGTATATTCGAGGTTAATTATCGCTCACTAAAAAGGTATATTGGATACCCGAAAAGTCCATTCATCATTTCTTCAGCAACGCATATTTGGTTATCAGTGTTCCCCGCTCGTTAACTTTTTCGCAGCTAATTAAGGATAATTCGATGTCGAGTTCGTCCTCTATTGCAAAATTGCCTCCTGTTCCGAATATCCGGGGTTCAATCGTCAGCCATAATTCGTCAACCAGTTGTTCTTTTAAAAACGAAGTGGCTATATGAGGTCCACCAATAAGCAGCATATATTTATAATCCAACAGGTCCAAACGTGCAGAAAGTTGAGCCGGCGATTCATCCGAAAATTCAAGTTGACCGGTTACTTCAAACTCCTTGTATTTTGCTGGGTCTGACGTCATAACAACAAAATAATGGCTTGCTGATGGTTTTACACGGTGTGCATTAAAAGTAGTGCTTCCCATTACAATCAGCGTGGAGCCCTGCCATATCATGCGAAAATAATCCTTGTCAGCTTTTGATGACCATTTCCGAACCAAGGGATCACCCCATTTGGTTACCTTTCCATCTAGTGTCGCAACAAAAACAAGCGCAGTTTTCATTTTTAAGTTTTAAAACGGTTGAGATTTGATGAGAACTTTATTGCTTGTCAAATTTTTGACGGATCTTAGTTTTCAGCAATTGCGGAAATTATCCTCAATATAAAATTTTAGATCAACTCTTCACAAAAGCCAAAAGATCAGCATTTAGCTTTTCCTTGTGTGTGTCAGCTAGGCCATGCGGTCCACCAGGATAGATGTTAAGTTTTGCATTTTTTATCAGTTTAACAGCGAGCATGGCTGAATCGGCAATAGGAACAATCTGATCGTCGTCGCCGTGGATTATCAGCGTGGGAACATCAATTTTTTTCAAATCTTCAGTGAAATCTGTTTCCGAAAAGGCCTTGATACATTCGAGTTCGTTTCTCAATCCACCTGCCATTGCTTGAAACCCAAAAGCATCCCGCATACCTTGAGTAACTTTGTTCCCCTTGCGATTTGCACCAAAAAATGGAGTGGTCAAGTCCTTAAAAAACTGAGAGCGATCGGAGGAAACACCGGTGCGAATATCGTCAAACGCCTTAATCGGCATTCCTCCAGGATTTGTCTTGGACTTAAGCATAACAGGGGTTACAGAACCCATCAGAACAACCTTGTCTACACGAGAAGTTCCATGTCGACCTATATAACGGGCCACTTCCCCTCCACCTGTGGAGTGCCCGATAAGAGTAATCGCTTTAAGGTCCAACAATTCGATCAGTTCCGCTAAATCATCGGCATAGGTATCCATATCATTGCCATTCCAAGGCTGGCTGGAACGCCCATGTCCACGGCGGTCATGAGCAATGCACCTAAATCCATTTGATGCTAAAAAATCCATTTGGGACTCCCAAGCGTCTGAATTTAATGGCCATCCGTGACAGAAAACTACAGGCTGTCCATTGCCCCAATCCTTGTAGTATATTTGCGTATTGTCTTTTGTATTAAATGTATTCATAATGTTTTTAATTAAAATGTTTAATTGAATTAAAACTCTCTCTTAATATTTTATTTCAAAACAGTGGTGCTTGATATATTTTCATAACTATTCATTGTTTCTTGGGTATTTTCCAGGAAATCCTATTCTACTTTAAGTTCTTAATTATTTCTTCGACTTCCTTAGCCCCTTTTGCGTAAAATTTCTTTTCGTCTGGAGCCAGCTGGTGGAGCAATCGAAGAAACTCTCCGGCATGAACGAGTTCTTCATCGGCAATGTCCTTAAGGACCGCGATGGCAAGTTTGCTATCAGTTGACTCTGCAAGCTGCATATACAATTGAGTCGCTTCGTACTCAGCAGCGACCAAGAACCTGATTGCACGGATGAGTTCTTCATCTGTAAGTTTCCGGTCGTTTGCCAACCCCGAAAAAGATGATCCAAAATCTGGCATAATTAGGGAGTGTAAATTAAACTTTGTCTGGTAATTTTCCTAGTATTCAAAACTACTGTTTTTTTTGAACTCAACTCTTAAATGCTCTTTAAAAGTTTGAATCAAAATTAGACAAGGGCGGCTGAGGCACGAAGCCGTTTATATACCCTTGGCTTGTTTTGGTTCAACTTGTTTCTTTGCATTTGAGATTGATTTCATAAGTCTATTTTCATCCGATCCCCAAACCTTATGTGCAACTGCTGAGCCGTTATTGCCCAGTTTTTCAGGGGCATCGTCCATTTTTTAGAGATGTGTTCAGTAGCTAAATATATCAGCTTTAACAAGGCCATATCGTTAGGAAAGACACCTT
>NZ_FMYP01000106.1 GCF_900096565.1 Williamwhitmania taraxaci | reverse complement strand
TACCACCTGCTGCTGGAGTGAAGCGGCCACGCTGCTGTGCCCAATGGGAAAGGTATGCCCGCGCCTCAATAGCTAGTAATTGAATACCTGACACTTACGGTTCGTTACGGTTTTTATTGTTGCAGGCTTCCAAAAAAGGAAGTTGCAAACCATAGGGGGAGCGAAAAACGGAAGAAGTGACGCAAAGAAGGGCTATGTCGAACCAAAAAAATGGCAAAATATCCACCAAGCAAACCTAAATACGCTAAGATTTAAAACCTAGCAATCGACCTGCGGATTTAAGGTTTATAATACTAATCCCATTTTTTCTTCCTCGGATAAAAAAGGTTACTAAGAAGAATGCCGTTCACCTTATTATTGTTGGCTATGCCGGTATATTCTTTCCTGCATTTTTATTTACCCTTGCCGAAACTCACATAAATAGCTCGCTGGCGGGAATGCTCAACAGCCTTACTCCTCTTTTTGCGCTTATTGTCGGCATATTTCTATACCAAAGCCGCCCCGCACGAAATCAGTATGTTGGTATAATAGTAGGATTGATAGGTGCGCTTGGATTGGTTTCGGAGGGCCGCACCGATTTTCTTCAAAACACAAATATTTATGCCCTATTTATTGTGGTGGCAACCTTGGGCTACGGTATTCAGGCTAACGAAGTTCGGTTTAAGCTGAGCGGTCTTAACGGTGTAGACATTACCGCGCTGGCTATAATGTTTGCCGGTCCACCAGCGGGTATTATCCTTTTCTCTACCGATTTGCAGCATGCGTATCAGTCTCCGGCGTTTTGGCCAAGTCTGGCAGCGGTGCTAACGCTTGCTACCTTTGGATCGGTTATATCGCTATTCATCTTCAACAATTTGATTAAACGCACTAGCGCGCTCTTTGCCACCTCAGTGACCTATATTATTCCAATATTTGCAATTCTTTGGGGTATTGCCGATGGCGAAACCATTACCCTATTTGCGATAGTCAATATTGTTATTGTGCTGGTTGGGGTCTGGATGGTGAATAGGAAGAAGGCGGTGGTGAAAAGTTAATTTGACAATTTGACGATTTGACGATTTGACGATTGTGTGCTGAACAAGGTATAGTGGTTATGCACTGCAAACGCTTATTACAATAGAATTTTAACCACAGAGGGCACAGAGGAAATTTACACAGAGAATCACAGAGGATTTCTCCACAACCGGAATTGGTATATTGTCGGATTATCCTACTTGGGCTGACGCTATGATTTGTCCCTCTATGGTTCTTTAGTGATTGCGATGTAGGATCGGTTGTTAAAGATTGCAACTGCTGTGTGTACATCGCATCTGCGCTATACTTGATAACCCCGGGTTACCAGCCTGAAAGCTGGTGTACCCGGGGCTATTCATATTGAAGGCCTACGGCCTACGGGCTCGTCCTTGCAAATGCTGTTGCAGTTGCAGTTGCCACACATTGCCCCTTTACACCTGCCGCATCCACAACCGGAATTGGCATATTGGCACATTGTCGAATTAACCTACGATTACAGATGCAACGCATTGCCTCACGGCACCAACCCTATCCACAACCGGAATTGGTATATTGACGGATTATCCTACTTGGGCAGACGCTATGATTTGTCCCTCTATGGTTCTTTAGTGATTGCGATGTAGGATCGGTTGTTAAAGATTGCAACTGCTGTGTGTACATCGCATCTGCGCTATACTTGATAACCCCGGGTTACCAGCCTGAAAGCTGGTGTACCCGGGGCTATTCATATTGAAGGCCTACGGCCTACGGCCTTCGGGCTCGTCCTTGCAAATGCCGTTGCAGCACATTGCCCCTTTACACCTGCCGCATCCACAACCTGAATTGTCGGATTGGCATATTGGCAAATTAACCTACGATTGCAGATGCAACGCATTGCCTCACTGCACCCACCCTATCCACAACCTGAATTGTCAAATTGCCACATTGTCGGATTAACTGACCATTACAGACGCAACATATTGCGTCTCTACATAAATTCTATCCATACCCGCAATTGGCATATTGTCGGATTGGCACATTGAAAATTATCCTACGATAATTAAACGCAATGCATTGTGTATCTATTCCTGCCATCCTTTAACCTTTAACGGTTAACATTTAACTTTCTTTGGTATCTTTGTCGGCTAATATTTTTCATCTCGTTACACGTTTACTATGCCGTTTTCCAAGCTGGGTTTATCCGAACATCTTCAAAAAGCGCTGTTGGCGCTGAGCTACGCAAAGCCCTACCCAATTCAGGAGGCAGCCATTCCGGTTATTCTTACGGGTAAGGATGTGCTGGGGATTGCGAAAACAGGTTCGGGAAAAACGGCGAGCTTTGCGCTTCCCATGCTGGAGCGGTTTATGGATAGCAAGACTACATCGAACCGACACGTGCGCGGATTGATTCTGGTGCCTACCCGCGAGCTGGCGCAGCAAGTTGAGGAGGTGTTTAAGAAGCTGAGCGATTCGCTGCCAAAGCGCATAAAAACGCTGGCGGTATTTGGCGGTGCATCTATTAACCCGCAGATGATAAACCTGCAGGGCACCGATATTCTGGTGGCTACTCCTGGTCGTCTGTTGGATCTTATTGCGTCGAAGGCGGTTTACCTCTCGGAGGTGGAGATGCTGGTGCTGGACGAGGCCGACAAGATGCTGAACCTTGGCTTTAAGGAGGAGATGCAGAAGATTCTTCAACTCCTGCCCGCCAAGCGCCAGAATATTCTATTTTCGGCAACGCTGAGCGCGGACATTAAAAATATTAAGGATATTATCCTGCACGATCCCGAGGTGGTGGAGATTGAAGCCGAAGAGGAGTCGATTGATCAGATTTCGCAGATTGCCTACCACGTTACACCCGAGCGCAAGGGTCCATTTTTGCGCTACCTTATTAAGCAGAACAACATGCAGCAGGTGCTGGTGTTTGTATCGTCGGCACAGCGCGCCGATGCTGTGGAGGAGAAGCTATTCCTGAACGGCATAAAGGCAGCAGCATTTCACGGGCAGAAGAGCCAGGGTGCGCGCAACGAGGCGCTGAAGCAGTTTAAGCTGGGAAAGATTCGGGTGCTGGTGGCTACCGACCTGGCCTCGCGCGGTATTGATATTCCCTTTTTGCCCTACGTAATAAACTACGAGCTTCCGCGCTCGCCCAAGGACTACGTTCACAGGATAGGCCGCACGGGCCGGGCCGATGAGAGCGGCGAGGCGATATCGCTGGTTACCGATGAGGAGCTACACCACTTTAAGATTATCCAGAAGAAGATGGGCAAGCGGGTTACGCTGGTGCATACCGAGGAGGTTAACCTTCATGGATTTTGAAAAGTTAAAGGGTAAAAGTTAAAGGGTAAAGGGTAAAGGACAAAAAGTTAAAGGGTAAAGGTTAAAGGACGGCTGCCGGGGAGGTGGCCGTTTGTGTTTGTTATTTGCGGGGATTGCGTGATGCTTAAAGTCCTATTAACTTGCGATTGTTATCTTATTTCATTCATTTCTTCTCTCATCTGTTTTCTGAACACAAAAAACATTACGAAATAAATTACTATGCCAACCGAAAAATATAGCCCGGCATTTAGTTGACTCTCTTTTTTACCAATCAGTTCGTAATATTTCGACTGGTTTACAAATGATTTTATTAAAAAGATGATGAACACAACCAACGATATCCAAAATAGAATTACGGAAATTAGTTGTATCGATTCATTCCCCTTTGCCAACGACCCCACAAGCATAAGGATTATCATTAAACCATAAAAGACGAATGCGACTTTTGAAGAGCTCTCAAAAGAATCAAACTCTTGCTTTGCATCATCATATTTACTATTGGTAAATTCTCCCCTCAACTTAAGAACATCCAAATCAATACCACGAGATTCTAAAATACTTATCGCAGTATTTTGAATGTCGTCTCCATAGCCATATTGCCTGTAATTCTTTACAATATCAATAAGCTTATTGTCATCAAATGTTTTTAGTTTTTCGTTAATCTCCATCATTTTAGTTTTAAATAGTTATTCTAAAGTCCTTCAAACCACCGTAATATATAGGCTCGCTTGCGCCTTTTTAGAGTTTTACATATGCGTTAAAACCTTATACAAACCCATATTGGGTTGTGTTGCGGTATTTACGAACCGAGCGGTTTGTAATCGTTAAAAGGTTACGGTTTTATCGGCCCACACAACTAGGTTTACACAATCTATCATTGTAGAAATGGGACAAGCGTCGGTTTCGTTTAGCTGGCGCGATTTTAAGCATGTTCCGCAGGCAAGTATTTCGCCGCCAATATTCACAAATGCTTTTAGCTGTTCGTCGACGTTATATTGCGTATGGGTTAACCCTTCGCACTCAACGGCCTCTCCCATTAGAAACACCTTTACTTCGTGGCCTTGTTTTTTGGCTGTAACTGCGAATCGAAAAGCATTCCATGCTTTTTCAAACTCCTTTGTTTCTAAGATGATTCCGATTTTCATATTCGAAGGTATTTAAGGTTTTGGAATTATTAGTGTGCAGCGATTGGTGGGTTGAAATTTGGGGTTTGCGTGGCTAATTTCTTGTACAACTACACCGAACTTGATGCGTGGCAGAATACTAGAATACCCAGTTAAACCCCAATGTTTTATGCGGCGTGTTGGTTAATACTACTTATCCACTATGTTCTTTAACGCTTCAATTGCCTTTAATCCGGCAGCCTTTCTCTTTTCGTCCAGTTGGGCTGGAGTCCAGGGATTATTCGAATGAGGTGTATAGGATTGTTTAATGTTAATCGTTATGTAATAATCGTTGGTATACAGTATGTAAATAGTGCCAGTTGCATTATCGAAAAATGCTTCGTCGCCCACACCGGTAACCATCGTGCGGTTGGGGTAATTTGTTTTCATTGCATCATAAAACCCTTTGGCCGTTTTAATGCCTGAGTTTGTAATGGCCAATGTTTGTGTTAGGCCAATATGAAACAAGCCGATGTCGGATGTGTAATAGTCACACATTTTCAGCCCAACAGACGCCGTTTCTTTGCTCTCGAAGGAGGTGTAAGTTTCGCCCGAAATACTTCCTGCTACGGTTTGTGAAATGAGCTGGCATGCATCCGAAACTTTAGGGCCATCGGCACTCTTTGAGCTGTCCTTTTTACATGCGCCCACTCCAATAAGAAGCACCATTAAGGTGGCGGTAATAAATACATTGCGTTTGTTCATACTATAGTTGTTTGTGATGGTTAATTAATACTGATTCGTTTAATTGGGCACTTCGTGCCGTTTAAAGGCCAATTTATTGGCGGTAGTTTTTCTTTTCTTACGCCATATTCCTAGTCCGAATATTAGAATGCTAATTACAATTAATCCAATTAATATAATCTTGGTCATTGTTCCAAGTAGCATAGTAAAAAGTAGAGTATCTGTTTTCCCTGTTTCTAAAAATACCCAGTCGCTTGCTAATCTTGTAGCTAAATCCAGATTACCTGTTTCTAAAACAATTATTCCGTCACCTGTATTTGGATTTATCCTTATTGCCGTATTAATTGGTGGCGTACTTTTTCCATCGTGCCCAAAAATATTTTCATCATTTTCAATGTCAATGTATAGCATAGTGCCCAAACCATATATTGCTTCACCCATTTCGTCCCAATGTGATTTTCTCATTAATGTTAAAGATTCAGGGCTTATTTGACCTCTGCCAATAAGTTCTCCGTTATTGCCTTTTACAAATAGCTGAAAAAATATCTCCAAGTCGGCCAATGAAGTATATAACGAAGTAGCTGCTAAAGAAGTGTAATAAAAATGTGGTGCCGCAGTATTATTGGAATTATAAAACTCACACAGTCTATTGGTTAATGAATCATTCAAAATGTATGTACTGCTAGTCATATTCAATGGTTGAAACACATTCAGTTTCATAAAATCATTGAAAGATTGACCGCTTGTTTCCTCAACTAATAATTGTAATAGCGTGAAACCACCACCAGAATATTTCCATTTAGAATTTGGCTCAATTCCTACTTTTACTTCTCCACTTAATCCAGTATCTGCATCCGTTGCTTTGGTAAGTGAAGCTTCAATTGTTTGAATAGAATCCCGATTTTCAAAGCCGTTATAACCAAGTCCGTCTGTTAAACCTGCTGTGTGGCTTAATAATCTTCTTACAGTTACTTGTTCATTATCAAAGTCACTTGGCGGTAGTTGCCATCTCTTTAAATAATGACTTACGGGTGTGTCCAAGTTGATTTTACCCATTTCAACTAATTTCATCACTCCAACTGCCGATACAAATTTTGAAAGAGACGCTACTTGAAAAATCGTGTTTTTGTCAACTTTCTTATTTTTAGAATAAAACAACTCTTTTCCAACAATACCTCCTTTCATAATGGACATTGCGAAGTTCCCAACAAATTCTTTTTCAATTTTCTGATTAACTGCTACTGCAAATAATTCTGGGTCGTTACTTTTGGTGAATGGTTTGTGCCACCAGCCGTTTAATGTTCCAAAAAGCACCACAATGCACCACAAAACAGCGATTAAAACAAACGTAAAGAGGTATTTGATAATTCTTTTCATATCTAAATATTTGAATTTTACGGCTTTTCTTAAAATGCTGCCAACTTGTTTATATATACGCTAAAACCGTATTCATATTACCGTTAATTTGTATTGCAGCTTTTACCGCACTATCCAAATTTAATGATTTCTATCTTCCCTTGGACAACAATGAGCAGGTTATTTTGCGGTATACCAAAAAGACTCCCCCACCGGTGGTTTGGTGAGGGAGTGAGTGCAATGTGGTATGTGCGGCTATGCTTTATCGAGCTTAATGGTGATGGTGGTGAGTTCGCCCGATATTACATTAATGGTGAGGGTTTGCTCGCGGTAGCCCAGCTTGGATGCGGTAAGGGTGTAGGTTCCCTCCACGAGGTTCTTAATTCGGATGCCGCCCTTTGCGGCCGATTTCCGCTTTACGGGCTTGGTGGTGGAATCTCTCCGCTGTAGGGTAAGCGCAATGGTAACGCCCGAAATGGGTTCGGCAGTTTGGCTATCCTCCACATTTATTGCAAGCGCAATATGGTTTGGGATGGGCTTGCTAATCCGGAGCAAGCTGCGGTAGCTTTCGTAGAACGCTTTATTGGTTTCCCGAGCAATCTCCATAATGGCGTCGATCTTGGCACGATACCCAACGTTCTCCTTAACTAGACGACTAATTTCCTTATTAATTAGGGTTTCGCTAGACTCCTCGAGCCTGGGAAGCGGAATGTTGGCCTGAAACAGATCGATGGTATCGCTGAATTCGTCGAGCCCTGATTCGGTTATACCCACATCGGCCAGCTGGGCCAACATTTCACGTCCTTTATTCAAGAGGGTGGTTGCATAATCGACCAGCTTTGAGTCCTTGGCCTTACTAACTTCGAATGCCTTAAACGAAATAACAGTCTCCAGCGGACTGTTGGGATTCAAAGCCATGTATGCACCAAAGCGGCGCAGGAGTGCGAGCGTTTTATCGACCAACACTTGGTGAGTGTTGCCCTTTTGCTGCGATGCGATGTTTCCAATGGCATTCAGCTGAGCTTTGTAGGCAAAAATCTGCTGATCGTTTGCCTTGATTGAGCTTAAAATCGAGGTGCAGTTGGGTAGCTTGGAGGCCTCTGCTTTGTGCTTCTCGAAGAACTCACAAATAACGGTATCCGTAGTTACCTTAGCCTCATCAGTTTTGTTCATAATGATAGTGGTTTAAGGTTCATACAAATGCAAGATTCAACTCACAAATGCAACTTGGGTTAACTGATTATATGTTAAGAGGGGAGAGATAAACCCTAGCCTTTTTCTAGGCCGACTGTTAAGAATATCTTCGACCCACTGAACCTGCTCTTGTGTTATCGTTTTAAAGTCCGTTTTCTTCGGGAAATACTGCCTTACCAAGCGGTTTGCATTCTCGTTAGCGCCGCGCTCCCAGCTGTGGTATGGCCGTGCAAAGTAAAAATTTATTTGCAACTTTTCGGCAATAACCTGATGTGCTGCAAACTCCTTTCCATTATCAGCGGTAATAGTGTGCATTTGGTGTGCCAACGGGG
>NZ_FMYP01000105.1 GCF_900096565.1 Williamwhitmania taraxaci | reverse complement strand
CGCTGCGCCACGTTGCTCTCGTAAATGCCCGTTTTGGCATCCCTGTTCCTGCGAATCTCCCGGGATATCACGGAAGGGCTTCGGTTGATAAACAGGGCTATTTCTTTTTGTAGCTTGCCTTGCTGTAGCATGAGGGTAATTACATACCTTTGCTCTTGGTTGATGTGCGCCATTACAACTTATTTTTAGAGGACTTAGGGGGTAAAGAACCACATTTTTTCCATCGGAGCAGCGAAGGTGAGTAATTCTCATCTTCCTGTTCTGAAAAAATGCAATTCCTTTCTCTCCAATCAATCCTATAAGTTGCATTTGTTACTTGAATTTAGGCATCATAATCTGACCCAGAACCGTTTCTCCCTTTCCATTAGCAGTAATGGCACCAAAACGGTTTGCAAAACCGAATTTCACCATGGCCAAATCTTTTATAAGAATTGGCGTACCTGTATTGTTCGTAACTACAATGTTTTCAATATCGGCTAAAGTCTTTGCCTGTCCATCGCCCCTAATAAAATAACTCTGATTTGTTTTTTCAATATAGGAACCACCCGAAATACCATTGTTGTTTTCGAGCGCAGTATAAATATCCATTAAACTAATTCCAAGGCTTTTAATCCTTGCCGGATTCACCGATACCTCATATTGTTTTAAATATCCACCCCAACTGTTTATTTCAACTACACCTTTTATCCCCGATAATTGTCGTTTTATAATCCAGTCTTGGATTGTCCGCAAATCCATTGGAGTATACTTATCTCTAAATTCAGGTTTTACATCAACAATGTACTGGTATATTTCGCCTAAACCGGTGGTTATCGGTCCCATTTCGGGCACGCCATAAGCCTCAGGGATATTAGCCGATGCTATTTTAATTTTTTCAGCAATTAATTGTCGGGGTAAATAAGTCCCCATGTTTTCTGAAAAAACCACCGTAACCACGGAAATCCCGAATTTCGAGATAGAGCGTATTTCCTCAACACCAGGCAAATTCGCCATCTCCATTTCAACAGGTGTTGTAATAAATTGCTCAATTTCCTGGGTCGACAAATTACCAGAGGTGGTAATTACCTGAATCTGATTATTTGTAATATCGGGCACTGCACCCACTGGAATATTTAAAACTGCATACAGACCAAAAGCCGCTATAGTAAGCGTAAATAGTATAACTATCAGTTTGTTCTTTACGCTATAATCAATAATTTTTTCTAACATGGCAATTCGATTTTTTAGTCAACATACTTAGTATTTAAATATGTATTGTGCTAAGTTGTTGAATTAAGGCCCGTAAAGTCAACTTGAGCATAACTCATTTATGCGTGTGATAAAATCACCCTGTATACAAATCTAACCTTTTTCCCACTACCAATCAATAATAAACAAGGAATGTATTATGCAAAAAGAAAAAAATAGCTGAAAAGAATAAATAGGTTATACGTTTGACTATGAATTAAATATAAGCCTTTGTATTTAGGATACGATAATAATTAAGACAAAAAGACCCAAGCCTGCGAATAATCGTGTCCCTTAAGTAAGATACAATACAAGTAGATATTGGGTTTGTGGTGGTTCATTTCGAACCTGTTTAGTGTTACAGACGCAACCGTGCCCATAGGCACAGAAGGAATTGGTTATTAACCTATGCTGTTCTCTCGGCAAAGGCGATAATATGCCCATCGGGATCGGCGCAGTAGGCCACCGTATCGCCCCAATCGCAGGCCTTGGGCATGCTTATGGAAACGCCACCAGCCTTGATGGCACGCTTAAAGTAATCGATAGGATTCTTAATGTAGAGGTAAACTTCGCTTCGAGGAATTCCACTCCCCAGTGACGGGTGTGGAATCCTATCGCCCAAAAGGCGAGCCACACCATTCTCGGGCATAATTCCGAGTTTGCATCCCGGTCCTAGCTGAAACTCCGTCATTCCCGGTACGTCCAAAACAGGTTCCTGCATTAAAACATCACGGTAAAAATCTCTACTGCGCTGCTGATCGGCCACGTATACTATGTAAATCGCAATCGCATCCATTGTATCATCAATAAGTTTATCACGCCTAAAAATAAAAAAAGCCGGAATTACCCGGCTCCCTTTGTTGCACTTTTTGATTAACAAAAACGTTTTACTTTACCTAGCAAGGGCTTACCTTGGTTCTGAATTGTTTCTAGTAATCAATGATTATGCCTTAATTGTTTTGCCAAATTTAGCATCGACGGAGGCCAGAGTAAACAGACCCAGCTTATAGAGCATGCGTGCCCCCACGCTGGCATCCCACTCACCCTCGCCGGGCGAAACCTCATTAAGGTCGAAGCCAATGATTTGCTTTCCGCTTTTCACCACCGATTTAAGGAGGTAATGCGCTTGGTTGAAAGTCAACCCTCCCACTACCGGTGTTCCTGTGTTGGGGCAAAGTTCTGGGGTAAGCCCATCGATATCGAAGCTGATGTATACTTTTTGGGGTAGTTCGGCCACGATAGCCTCGCACTGCTGGTGCCAATTCTTTCCGTTGAAGCAATCGGACTTTAAGTCGTAATCGCTAAACATCTTTATGCGGCTATCAGCTTGTATCACGTCAAACTCGTCTTGACACAAGTCGCGAACAGCCACTTGTACGAGCTTCTCAATCTGAGGAAGCTGCATGGCGTTGTGCATAATGGAGGCGTGCGAGTAGGTGAATCCCTCGTATGCCACGCGCAAGTCGGCATGAGCATCGATGTGCAGAATTCCAAACGAAGGGTGTACCTCGGCAAGCGCTTGAATAAGGCCAAGCGGAGTGCTATGATCGCCACCAACTAGGCCTACAATTTTTTCACGTCGTAGCCATTCGCTAGTCTCTTCCTTAACGGTTGCCACCATTTCGCGGCATGCTTCATTTATTGACTCCAAGCGTTGAAGGAATTTCCTACTCTCCCTGTCGCCGCCCTCCTCCATGTAGGTAATCAGTGCCTCAGCCACATCCCGATTTTTGGAGCTGGTGTTGTACATATCGTCGTCGATGGGGAGCGATCCTATTTTGGCACTCCATGCCTCAGGAACATCGAAGTCGAAAAGATCCACCTGAAGGGAAGCATTAAGCATTGCCTGTGGGCCATGCGATGCACCTCCACCATACGATGTAGTTACATCCCAAGGTACAGAGTAAAGGATTAAGTCAGACTCTTCGGGTGTGTATGGTAATCCGAAGAAGTTATCATTGGAAATACCAATGTCGTTGGGATCGAATTCTTTGCTCATTATAAAAAGTTTTATAAATTATACAGCGTTAACGGTTAATCTGATTGTTTCTCGGGCAACGAACATAAACACTTTTGAACAAGAAACCAAATTGGTAGGCAAAAGTAGGGAGAAACTTCAATTATACAAACCACGCTCGACAATGAGTTGAAAAAAGCGTTTCCAGCGGAGGTTATTACTCCCCAACAGAAAAGAAGGTGGATAAATCCTATGTTAATAGGCAAATTGTCCCATTTTCAAATCATCAATCCATCAAATCATCCTCAACCCCAAGTAGCTTATCCACCCCCTCATTCTTTAGAATAATAAGGCCTATTCGCTCGTCGGATACACCCTTCTTTAACTTATAGTCGAACTGCGGTTTACCGTTTACCACTCGGCTACTAAAGCAATTGAAAGATACTGAGTTTACTTTTTTGAGATCGACCGCCAACTCAAGAAGATGTGAGGAGATTACCACCAAACAGCTGGGGTTCTTGGCCAACCCCTTAATCACCATTAGCGATCCATCGTGCGCATCCTTTATATTGGTGCCCTTAAAGAGTTCGTCCATAATTAGCAACACCTTGGGAGTGTCTCGGACAAACTGCGCCGCCTTCTTTACCCGCAGCACTTCGCTATAGAAATAGCTATAGCCTAAGGTTACGCTATCCTCGGTATTGATGCTGGAAAGAAGCCCATTAAAGACGCTCATTCGCCCCAACTTAGCCGGAATGGGAAACCCCAAATGCGCTAAGTAAACGCAAATACCCAAGGCCCTAAGAAAGGTAGTTTTTCCAGCCATATTTGGACCGGTAAGAAAAACCACACTCCCGCTATTTCCGAGCGAAACGGTATTGACCACCGGTGCATTTAAAAAGGGATGCCATACATCAGTAAGCTCTACTACTGGCGTTTGTACATCAAGCATCTCAGGAAACGAAAAGCCCTTTTTATGGCCAGCCAATGCAATAGATATCAATGCTTCCAACTCGAAAACATGGTTTACCATCAACACATATTTTACCGAATCGTGTCCACGGAAAAGCTTATCGATCCTAAGCAGCTCGTTGCTCTTCGCCTTCCGGGTTTCCTTCCTGAGCACCTCTGCCAGGATTCCCTCTTCGAGAATGGTAGTAATGGATGCAACTAAATCTTTTAGGAGCTTAGGCAGATCTGCTGAATCGACCCGCGCCAACCACCCCTGGAGTTTTTCAAAATAGCGGATAATGTGTTGGGTTCCATGGAGGGATATCTCGCGGAATTCGGAGCTAAATGTTCTTCGAAATACACTTTCCACCCAGAACAAAGCCTCCTCCTCAAAAAGCATTGGCTTCGATTTGGATATATAGTAAAGGTTTATCCTGTTGGCTTCCTGTGGCGTAATGGGAAACGACCACACATCAAGGTGCGTTTGAATATGCCTTAGTGCCGCTTGCACCTCAAGAATGGAGTCGCGGCTATTATAGGCATTGTAAAAGCGCTCCTTCAGCTTCAGCTTTCCGTCGGGAGTGACGGTTTCGTCGAACAGGTCGAGAATGGTTTTATCTCCCCTGGCTTCGAATATTTGAAGGTCGGAGGCTGTATGGTGATCTATTTGCAGCTTGTTTTCCATAGCCTAGGCTTAAGATTATCGAGAGGAAATTGGCACGGATGATTCATTATTTTTCAAAAATACAAAACAAAGCCCACAATTCTAAAGTTTATTTCGTTTCGACTGCTTAACTTTGAACCAGATTAACGCAATAAAGAATAATCCATATTAATAACCTCATAAATTAGAGACTATGAAGAAGTTTCTCAAGATTTTCCTCAAATCGCTAGGTATTTTCCTTGGCGTTGTGATTCTTGCCATGATCTTAATCCCTCTCCTGTTCAAGAGCCAGATCATTAGCAAGGCCGAGAGTGTAATCAACGAAAACGTCAACGCAACTGTAACGTTTTCGGATGTTAGCCTCTCCCTCTTCCGGGATTTCCCAAACCTTTCCATAGCGCTAAAAGACCTTAGCGTGGTTGGAATCGATAAATTCAAGGATGATACGCTCGTGGCATTCTCGTCGTTCAACCTTTCGGTAAACCTTGGGAGTGTAATATCGGGTGATCAAATAAAGGTAAACTCAATCAGCCTGAACAATCCGAAGATCTACGCGAAGGTGCTGGCCGATAGCTCAGCCAACTGGGACATTGCAAAACCCTCGGCTCCCACTCCCGAAACGCCAGTTGATACTTCGGCTGCTTCGCCCTTCAAGCTATCGCTTAAGGAGTTTATAATCAACAACGGTAACATTGTATATGAGGATCAAACCTCGAACATGATAGCCGGAATAAAGAACCTTAACTTTAGGTTGGGCGGCAACCTTTCCGATGAAATTACCACCCTCGATATTAATTCGAGCATCGAAAACCTAGCCGTAATGATGGGCGGAACCACCTTTGTTCAAAACATGATGGTAACCCTTAAGGCAAAGGTAAGTGCCGATCTTAAGAATATGGTGTTTACCATTCAAGACAACGAAATTGGCGTTAACAAGCTGGTGCTTGGGGTAAATGGTTCCATTGCCATGCCCGATAGCAGCATGGTTTTCGACCTAAAATACTTTACAAAGGAGACAAGTTTCAAAACCCTTCTCTCCATGGTTCCTTCGGTATTTATGAAGGATTATGAGACCCTAAAAACCGATGGCAAGCTTTCACTCGACGGAACCGTTACCGGCACCTACAACAGCAAGCAGCTGCCCAACGTTGGGCTTAAGCTACTTGTTTCCAATGCTCGCGTCCAATACCCTATACTGCCTAAAGCCATTGAGGGCATCAACATCGACCTCAACGTAGACTTTAACGGATCGGACGATAGCAAAACACTTATCGACTTGCGCAAGTTCACCATGAGCATGGCCGGTAACCCAATATCGGCAAAGGCGCAGGTACGCACCCCGATGACCGATCCACAGGTGAGCGCTGCCATCGACGGAAAAGTCAACTTTACAACCCTTGCCGATGTAGTTCCTATGGAGAACGTAGCCATGAAGGGTATTATGACTGCCAACGTAAACATGGCTGTGCGTATGTCGCAAATCGAGAAGGAGGAATACGACAACGTGAAGGTAGACGGGTTGGTTGAACTCCAGAATTTCGAGATGAAAACGCCCGACCTTCCTGCTGATGTAAAAATCCCTAGCTCGAAGATTCAGTTTACCCCCAAATACCTGCAGCTCGATCACTTCAACTGCCTCATTGGCAAAAGCGATTTAAGCTTAAAGGGTAGGGTAGAAAACTTCCTCGGTTATGTGTTTAAGAGTGGTGTTCTCAAAGCCAATTTCGACCTGAGTTCGAACCTTTTGGATGCAAATGAATTTATGAGCGAAGACGCAACACCCGAAACTGCAGCCGTAGCAGATACCACTCCAATGAAGACAGTCTTTATTCCACAAAATATTGACTTTACGCTAAACACCAGCCTCAAGAAGGTGCTCTTCGACAAAATGGAGATGACCAATGTTGGCGGAGATGTAGTGCTTAAAGGTGGAAAGGCAATCATGGACAAGCTGCACATGAACCTGTTCAACGGCTCCATGATGGTTACCGGCACATACAATACTGCCGATACCACCAAGCCATCGGCCGATATGGACCTCGACATTAAGAACCTCGACATTCAAATGGCGACCAAATCGTTCTCGATGATCGAGAAGATGGCGCCCATCACCAAAAATTGCCAAGGAAACATCTCGCTGAAGTTTACCTTTAAAACCGACATCGATCAAGAAATGAGCCCAGTGCTTAAGTCCATCGATGGTTACGGAAAGCTACAGTCGCAAAACCTCCAGGTGGTAAATTCTAAAACCTTCGACCAAATAAATAAGGTTATGAAGGCAAAGGGAATGGGCAATACCATTAAGGATGTAAACATCAGCTTTACCATTAAGGACGGTTGGGTAAATGTAGCACCATCCACCCTAATGATTGACGATATCGCCCTCACCTTTGGTGGCCGTAACGGACTTGACCAAACGCTCGACTATAACGTGGATTTGGTTGTTCCGTCGAAGTATTTTGGCGATGCGGCATCGAAGCTGGCCAGCTCCCTGCTATCCAAAACACCACTTGCAGGAAAAGAGATAAAGATGCCTGAGAAGATAAACGTGAAGCTTAAGGTAGACGGAATGGTTACCGATCCAAAGGTAAAGCTTGCAGGGATGAGCTCCGGTGCTCCCGGCGAAGGGAACACGTCGGCCAAGGAAACCCTTAAGGAAACGGTAAAAGAAACCGCCAAAGAAGAGGTAAAAAAGTATATGGAAGAGAATAAGGAAGATATTGAAAAGAAGAAGAAAGAGGCTGCCGACAAAGCCAAGGAAGAGCTAAAGAAGAAGCTCAAGGGTTTGTTCTAAGCATTCTATTAATGTAAAAAGCGAGGCAGTTCAGTAGAACTGCCTCGCTTTTTGTATACCCTGACTAGTCTCAGTTACCTGTATAAAATGCTTGCCGGCGGCTTGGTAGTTTTACTCCTCACTTTCGGGAGTTACTACTCCATACTTCCGGGAGTTATCCCTCCACACTTCCGGGAGTTACTACTCCACACTTCTGGGAGTTATCCCTCCACAATTCCGGGAGTTACTACTCCACACTTCCGGGAGTTACTACTCCACACTTCCGGGAGTTACTACTCCCTACTATCGAGCCTTATGTCGCCATACTATCGAGCCTTACGTCGCCATACTATCGAGCCTTATGTCGCCATACTATCGAGCCTTACGTCGCCATACTATCGAGACTTATGTCGCCATACTATCGGGCCTTATGCCGCCATACTATCGAGCCTTACGTCGCCATACTATCGGGCCTCCGCCCTTGTTACGGTTGAACCACGGTTTCAATTACTCGCTGCGCTCGTGAGCTCACCTCCTTCGTCGGTTCGGTTCCAGTATGGTGCGATTAGGTGCACAATA
>NZ_FMYP01000104.1 GCF_900096565.1 Williamwhitmania taraxaci | reverse complement strand
ATGTCGAACCAAAAAAATGGCAAAATATCCACCAAGCAAACCTAAATACGCTAAGATTTAAAACCTAGCAATCGACCTGCGGATTTAAGGTTTTACCACCTTGCTGGTGTTGCTTCCGTTTATTTCGAGCTGGCTTGCATCGGACTGATCCCTATCCATAAGTATTGCCTCAAATTCTTGCTGCGCAACTTGTATCTCTTCTAGGTGATCGGTTAAGCCTAGGGCAGCAATAGCCGCCATTTGCTCGGGCGAAGCCTTAATGTTCTTAATAAGGTCGGTGAGGTGCGATGATTCCTCGGCATAGGTCATGTTTTGAATATCCCAGCCATACTGTCTAATAAAGTCGAGCAGCTTGTTGGCAAGGGTTGCTTTTTCTTTATTGCGGCGAAGGGCTATGGATGCTAGCGACTTGCGGAACGCCAAAAAAGCATTGCCGCGCACTTCATCCGAGGCCTTTAACGCCTTCGTTTTTTCAATTTCCTGATACTTCACCAGAACCTGCGTGAGTAGTTCTACGGAATCTTTTAGCTTGTTGAACAGCACCAGCAGCATGAGGCCGGCTAAATCGAACGATTCAATACTTTTCAGGACTCGGCTACCAAAGGTTTGCACTTCGCCCGTACGCATCCGATAAGGATAAAATCTTCTAATAATCATAAGGCTTGGTTTTAGTAAAACAAATATTTAAAAAACGTAAAGCAATTTACAACAACTATTGTCGAAAGGCAATAGCTTAATTCTTAGCGGCGTATGCTAGCGTGAAACAAATAGCAGTGAAATGCCTAGAAAATAAAAGGAATTCCGAATATGATATTCAATAAAAAATAGGAAATATTTTTGACGAACGGAATTTGATGCTAACCATTATACTGCTTAGCAGGTTATATAACCCTAGGTTTTTCGGGGCACAGCCTTATGCATAAATTAATAGATTGCTATTACGGGTTGGTGTAACAGCGCCCAAAACAAATTGCTGCCAAAAAGAACCGTTGATGGCCCGAAACTAAAAATACGCAACCCAATCCAACAATTGATTATTATAAAACAAAACCTGCAGGAGGCAACACAACCTTTCGTTGGATTGATACGATTTCTGTTTTATTAAATGAGCAACATTACGCTGCGATGCTCAAAATATTTTTTTAGGGCATTCTAATGTTAGAATGGGTAAAAATATTTTTTGGAGGCAATACAACATTAGAATTGTAAGAAATTAAAAAAAAATGGCCGATACAATGTTGTGATGCCTTGTGCCGAAAAAAAAATGCACCAATCTAACATTGAAATGGCGCATTCGGAAAAAAATTCTTAGCAATCTAACATTCGATTACTAGCAAATAAAAAAAATTCTTAGCAATCCAACATTAGAATGGGTCGAAACGGTTTCAATTCTTCAAAATCCAACATTGAAATGGCAAGAATCGAAAAAAAAATGGCAATTCTAATGTTAGAATGGGTCGAAATGGTTTCAATTCTTCATAATCTAACATTAGAATGGCAAGAATCGAAAAAAAAATGGCAATTCTAATATTGTGTTGCCTTCTCCAGAAAAAAAAATGCTCTAATCCAACATTGTATTGGCATGAAAAAAAAATAATTGCCAATACAACATTGTGGTGCCTTTTTGCCAAAATTCCAAAAACCATCCCCCGACACCACAACCTAACACAAATATTTTTTTACGCCCCCAACCCCAATGGTGCATGGCTGCACGCAGCTGCTTGTTTGCACTGCCGATAGAATAATAGTGGTAACCCGATACAACGAAACGGGAAATAAGTTAGATTTGAGTATTACAATAAAGCTTACCCTACACTAGTTGCGGCACTCCTACGCCACCTATTTGCGCTACATTCAGGAGCTGCTGGGACACAAAAGCAGCAAGACAACCGCGATCTACACGCATGTGAGCATAACAGGCCTGAAAAATATTCGCTCACCTTTTGATGCCTTGTGATAAAGATTTTTATATTTGTGTATTGTGTATGTTTTTCACACAATACATACCAATAGGGCATGTATTGTGTGATTTTATCACACATATAAACGAGTTACAAGCAAGTGTAGGACGACCGTGCAACCGTCAACATTTGTGCTGACATTGGACGACAATAGCCAACGCTTCGCAAAATTAAAAGAGCTGCAATGCAACCGCACAAGCCGACCCAAATTGCAGCACATTTAATTTTGCCCAACCGCACCAAGACAAGCAGCGGGTTGACAATTTGGCGACAACTTTTAACTAAAAACGGTTTTAAAACTTATCTTTACGACCTAAATAATTGACAGAGAATAATTGATGAAATTAGTAACGCAGACACCGAAAAAAGCATTAAAAGCCTTCTTAAAGCAAAAGCCTTTAAGAAGTGAAATTGACGTTTTTAAAACAAACCTCATTGCTTTGCTCGATAAAATCAGCGTTATAGAAAAACGACCAACAGACGAAAGCGAAGAACATTTAAAAAACGACCTGCGTGACTTTTTACGTGACACTTATTACCGTGACACCAATGCAATTAACACTAAAGACAAGAAAGACCTTGTAATTCATCTCGGCAAGACAACTGACAGCGAAGTTGGAATAATTATAGAAGCCAAACGACCTACCAACATTAATGAAATGGTAACGGCTGACAATCCCAACAAAAAAGCATTACACGAACTTATACTTTACTACTTAGACGAAAGAAATCAGGCTGCAAACAACCAACTGAAACAGCTTGTAATGACCAACGTAAACGAATGGTTTATTGTTGACGCTAACTATTTTGACAAACATATTTACCGAAACACTCAAATAAAAAAACTTTACGAAACCAAACGCAACGACAAAAAAGACAACCCTTGGTTTTATGAAGAAATTGCAAAAATAGTTTCAAAAATTGATGCTGAAATACCTTGTGTTTACTTTGACATCAAGGATTATGATAAAGTTTTACGCAACAACAAAAAAGAGGACGACCGAGAGTTAATTGCTTTATTTAAAATTCTTTCGCCACAACATTTATTAAAAATTGTAACGCCAAACGACAGCAATTCACTCAATGAAAAATTCTACAAAGAATTACTTCACATCATTGGACTTGAAGAAGCAAAAGAAAATGGCAAAAACATAATTCGCAGAAAAAAGGAAAGCCGCTTTGCGGCTTCGCTTATTGAGGCGACTATTGAGGCTTTGGTTACTGACGACCCTTTTCATCGTTTGCCCGACCAAACTATTTACGGAGAAAATAAAGAAGAAAGAGTTTTTAATGTTTCGCTTGAACTTTGTATTACTTGGATAAACAGGATTTTATTTTTGAAGTTGTTGGAAGGACAACTCATAACTTATCATCAAGGAAACAAAGATTATCGTTTCTTAAACTCTGAAACAATTCACGACTTTGACGAACTATTTAAACTATTTCATAAAGTTTTAGCGGTCAATCTTCAAGACAGAAGCGAAGCAATAAAAACCAAATACAACCGAGTTCCTTATTTGAATAGTTCACTTTTTGAAATAAGCGAATTAGAAGACCAAACCATAAAAATAAATTCACTTGACAACAGCGGACAACTTGAATTAATTGGAACAACTATTTTAAAAGATACAAAAAAGAAAGCACCTTCGTTGCCCACTTTAGATTATCTTTTTCAGTTTTTAGATGCTTACGATTTTGCCAGTGAAGGTGCAGAAGATGTGCAAGAGGACAATAAAACAATTATCAATGCTTCGGTTCTTGGTAAAGTTTTTGAAAAAATAAACGGCTACAAAGACGGTTCAGTTTTTACTCCTGCATTTATCACAATGTATATGTGTAAACAGTCTATTCGCTTGGCTGTGGTTGAGAAATTTAATGACGCTAAAAAATGGGACATCAAACAGTTTGCTGAACTCTACAATAAAATTGTCGACAAAAAAGAAGCAAACGAAATAATTAATTCACTAAAAATATGTGACCCAGCAGTAGGTTCAGGACACTTTTTAGTTTCTGCACTAAATGAAATTATTGCAGTAAAAAGTGAATTAGGTGTTTTGATAGATGAAAAAGGCAAAACGCTTAGAGACTACGAAATTGAAATTGTAAATGATGAATTGATTATTACGGATGAAAATGGAAATATTTTCGCTTACAATCCTAAGAATATTGAAAGTAACAGAGTTCAAAAAACACTATTCCAAGAAAAGCAAACTATTATAGAAAACTGTTTGTTTGGCGTTGACATCAACCCAAACTCTGTAAAGATTTGTCGTTTGCGTTTGTGGATAGAGCTTTTGAAAAATGCTTATTACAAAGTAGAAACCGACTTTGCCGAACTGGAAACGCTTCCAAATATTGACATCAATATAAAATGCGGAAACAGTTTATTGAGCCGTTTTACATTAGATGCCGATTTGAGCAAAGCCCTGAAAAGCATTAAGTATGATGTAAAAGCATACAGAGGCTTTGTGAACGATTACAAAAACGAAAAAAGCCGTGATGTAAAAAGAGGTTTGCAAATAATTATTAACAGCATTAAAAACGATTTTAGAACAGAAATTGGTAATAATGACCCGAAACAAATTAAGCTAAGTAAACTTGGCGGAGACCTTTACAATTTGCTAAATCAAGGTAAATTATTTGAACTGGACAGTAAACAGAAAAAACTACAAAAAGAAAAACAAGTAAAATTAGAAGCCGACATTAATAAATTGTCTAAAGAAATTGAAGAAATAAAAAGCAATGCTATTTACAAAAATGCTTTTGAATGGCGGTTTGAATTTCCAGAAGTATTGAATAATAGCGGAGAGTTTGAAGGTTTTGATGTGGTCATTGCTAATCCTCCTTATGTTTTTGCAAGAGAAAATTTTACTCCGGCAATGAAAGATTACTTCATTGACAATTATAAAACTTCACAATATCAAGTAAACTTATTTTTACTATTTATTGAACGGGCAATTCCAATCTTAAAGAATAAAGGTCAATACTCAATGATAATACCTAATTCTTTGCTAATGGTAAGTTCTGCGCAAAAACTGAGAAAACATTTATTAGAAGAAACAGCCTTAAACGAAATAATAAATTTAATGGGTAATACCTTTGAAGGCATTAATGTTGAAACTATTATTATTTCAGGAAAGAGAGAAAGTAAAGACCATTCCAATAAAATATCAATTTACATAAACCAAGGAACCAACTTTATACTTTCACATAGCAAGGAACAAAATTTATTTATGCAGAATGAAGGCTCTGAATTAACAGTGTTTTCAAATACTGCAAGCGATGAACTAACTAATAAATTAAAAAGGGGGTCTGAAATCTTAGACAAGTTAGTTAAAATCAAAGCAGGTTTAAAAGCATACGAATCGGGCAAAGGCAATCCAAAGCAAACACCAGAGGAAGTAAAAGCAAGACCTTACGACTACACACATAAGTTTGACAAGAATACCTATGAGTATTTGGAAGGTAAAAATGTTTGTCGTTATCAATTGAAATGGGCAGGAGCATTTTTAAAATATGGTGAACATTTAGCAGCACCAAGAACATTTGATATTTTCAATGGAAAGAAAATAATTATCAGAGAGATTACAGGGAAATATCCTCAATCAATTATTGCTACTTATACAGAGGAGATTTACCTTTTCAATATGAGCAACATTGCAATAGTTGAAAATGAAAATTCAACGGTTTCTTTAAAATATATTCTTGCAATTTTAAATAGTCGTTTGATATCGCATTACTTTGTAAACAACACAGCAAAATCTGTAAGACAACTTTTCCCAAAATTGATTCTTGAAGATTTAAGAAAATTCCCAATCAAGGAAATATCCCCAAAAGACCAAAAACCATTCATTAAATTAGTTGACAAGGTTTTAAAAGCCAAACAAGACGGCACAGACAGCAATGACCTTGAAAAGCAAATTGACCAGTTAGTTTATAAACTTTACGACATCACAACAGAGGAACAAAAATTAATAGAGGGCTAATGATGAAGGGGCTAAAATATTTTTTCACTAAATACGGTGAAGTTTATGCAGGTTGGAAATGGGAGGAAATGAATTTTCCTGAATACACTATAGTTATTCAAGGAACCAAACTTAGAGAATATAGAGAACTAAACCACAATGAAAAAACTCTTGAAAAAATTAGTGAATATGGTTGGGTTTTAGGCAATGAAGTAATTGTTGGAACTTTAGACGGAGAAGAATTTGAACCACCACGAAAAAGTGCAGGTTCATATACAGGTTTCAATCACGACATTGAACACAAAACAATGTTCATATTTGGTGCAGGTGCATCAGCAAATTGTGTTTACGGCAACGACAAAGTTGAATTTCAAAAAGATGATTTGCGACCACCATTAGGACCAGCATTATTTGAAAAGCGTTTTAAAACATATTACAATAAATACAAAGGAGTTAGACAATCTTTAACGCTTTTACAAAGTGACGAAAATCCCGATGTAGAAGAACTTTTTGAACGTGAATGGAAAAATATTCATAAAGAAAATAACCAAGTAGTATTAAGCCGACACATCAGTATTTTTTATTACTTACAGGAACTTTTGAAAGAGGTAAGTAATAGAGTAAACAATGAATATGATGCAAAAAATCTATACGCAAAGTTGGGCAACAAACTTCAAAAGATTTATTCGGCAAGTGTAAAAACAACTTACGGAAGAACAACTGCAAAAAACTTTGCTTTTGTTTCCTTCAATCAAGACACAATTTTAGAAACATTTATTTCTCAACAGTTTAATATTCCATTAAATAATTTAAACGATTATATCAGAGTAAACGAAAGCCCTTGTTATATTTTTAAACCTCACGGATCTTGGAATTGGGGTTGGCGTTTCCCCGACACTTCACAGTTTAATGGCAATACATCGAATTGGTTATTTGAAAATAATATTAACCTTTTTCAGTTGTATTTTGAATTACTTGGCGACCATACAAATATGATAGACGGCAGCACTTGGGGATATGAAACAATGCTAAACAAACATCATTTAGGACGATACACAATAGACAAATCTCAACTTCAATTAATCGGAGAAGAAGATTTGAACAACTTTTTTCCTGCATTGCTACTTCCATACCGTGACAAAGACGAGTTTACAATGCCCATACAACATTTTAACTATATGACAGATTATTTCAATAGTATAGAAACACTTGTTGTAATTGGTTGGAAAGGAAATGAAGAAGCATTTAATAGACAATTATTTCAAAAAGCAAATCGTATAAAAAAGGTAATTATTGCAGATCCAAATCCTGACGTTGTAGAAAAATATTTAGAGCCAATATTATCACGACAAGGAATAACGAAAATAATTTATAAAAACTTTGAGGACTTTGTAGAAAATGGAATTGACAATGACATATAAGCCAACGCATTTGCTGGCACATTTGCATTTTTTGCCAACGCCACAAGCCAACCAAAAAAATGCAAAAGAGCCATCAAGCCAACGCACTAAGACAGCGGTAAACATTGACAGACAAGACACTACTGAAAGAACACCAGCTTGTAACAGCACCTACCCAAAAGGCGGGGTTTCGTTCTTCACAGACACATTTGTGCAAGCCGAAAGTTCAGTTCTCCGAATGAAGTTCAGTGGTAAAAATCCCGCCCTTCGGGTAGCTGCAAACCGTTATGTGCCATAATAAAAAAAACAATACTTTGAAAAATTTGACACTAATTACAATTTCTTTCCTGCTAATGTCCTGTTCTGGACAAGGAAAATCACCTAATAATAATTCGTTAGACAAACAAGTCAAGATTGATACAATTAGGTATTATGATGCGCCAATCTATTCTACATATTCATTTGACACAGTTGTAAACCAGACAGCTTATCATATCAAAAGCAAGATTCAACTCACAAATGCAACTTGGGTTAACTGATTATATGTTAAGAGGGGAGAGATAAACCCTAGCCTTTTTCTAGGCCGACTGTTAAGAATATCTTCGACCCACTGAACCTGCTCTTGTGTTATCGTTTTAAAGTCCGTTTTCTTCGGGAAATACTGCCTTACCAAGCGGTTTGCATTCTCGTTAGCGCCGCGCTCCCAGCTGTGGTATGGCCGTGCAAAGTAAAAATTTATTTGCAACTTTTCGGCAATAACCTGATGTGCTGCAAACTCCTTTCCATTATCAGCGGTAATAGTGTGCATTTGGTGTGCCAACGGGGATAGCGCCTCCACTGCAG
>NZ_FMYP01000103.1 GCF_900096565.1 Williamwhitmania taraxaci | reverse complement strand
CTCACGAGCATCGGGAGATCTCCCTCGGTAAGGTAAATGTCCTTCCGTCTAACCCTGCGGGATCTACATAGCTACCCTGTTTGTATTCGTTGGGCTTTGCAATGGTGTGCTTGCTCACCCGAGCAGCTGTGCCTCATATCCCGTTCCTGTTCGTCAGTTCAGACGTTTGCCGTTTGGCTTACTTCAGTGCATGGGTCACCCCAAACCACCTTGCCACTTGCTAGTGCTTCGGACACGACTCCGCGCACAAGGGACTTTCACCCTCTGGACTTGTTCCAAAAACGCTTCCGTTTAAAGAACTTTTACTATATTTACCATTCAAGGCACACACACGCCGTATATTTTATTGCCGAGTTAGTGCAGGTTTCAGCGTTTCTACATCTAATAAACTTTCGTGTATCATGACAGGACAGTGCTTCGAATTCGGCAACAAAAACATACCGCCAACCGTTGCCGCCAAGTGTGAAAAAGACAGTGACAACCAATAATCAATGAAAAAAAACGAGTTGGAAAAATTATATATTTACATAAAAAATCAAACACAATCTGAATTATTGCAAATTAGCCAATACACGAGATGAAATCAATTGCATTCATTGATACCGAGATTGAGCCAAAGAGCCGAAAGATTCTTGACATTGGAAGCGTCAAGGACAACGGCAATTCCTTTCATTCAAATTCTATTGCTGACTTTATAAAATTCTTAAACGGGACTGAGTTCATTTGTGGACACAATATTTTAAATCACGATTTACTATATATTGACAATGCTATTACTGATGCTAAAGTTAATTCAGAAAACATCATTGACACTTTATTCCTCTCTCCCCTTTTGTTTCCAACAATGCCCTATCATTCTTTGCTCAAAGACGACAAACTTCAAACAGAGGACACAAACAATCCGCTTAACGATTCTATCAAAGCCAAAGACCTTTTCTTTGACGAAGTTTCTATTTTCAATCAAGCAGATGAAAAACTAAAACAAATTTTCTATTTGCTATTAAACGAGAAAAAAGAGTTCCACTCTTTTTTTCGTTTCATTGCCTACAAGAGCAGCGAAACCGATATTGAAAAAATAATTAGAGAAAAATTTCAATCTCAAATATGTGAACAAGCTGACCTTACTAAAATAATTTCTGAATACCCGATTGAATTATCTTACTGTTTAGCACTCGTTAATTGTAACAACCGCTACTCAATCACACCGCCTTGGGTTTTAAAGAACTATCCGAAAGTTGAACGAATAATGTTTTTATTAAGGAACAATCCTTGCTTGACTGGCTGCGTGTATTGCAATCAGGCATTAGACATACACAAAGGACTTAAAACATATTTCGGATTTGACGAATACAGAAGTTATGCAGGTGAACCATTACAAGAGAATGCAGTTCAAGCAGCCATTGACAGCAAATCAATTTTGGCTGTGTTTCCAACAGGTGGAGGCAAGTCAATCACTTTCCAAGTTCCAGCTTTGATGAGTGGCGAAAATGCCAAAGGATTGACAGTTGTAATTTCTCCTTTGCAATCATTGATGAAAGACCAAGTTGATAATCTTGAAAGAATTGGAATCACAGATGCAGTAACAATAAATGGTTTGCTTGACCCGATTGAAAGAGCAAAATCAATTCAAAGAGTTCAAGATGGATTTGCATCCATTCTTTATATCTCTCCTGAATCTTTGCGTTCAAAAACAACAGAGAAATTATTATTAGGAAGAAAAATTGTTCGCTTTGTGATTGATGAAGCACACTGCTTTTCATCGTGGGGTCAAGATTTTAGAGTTGATTATTTATACATCGGTGACTTTATAAAGTCGCTACAAGAAAATAAAAATCTTGATGAACAAATTCCTGTTTCGTGTTTTACTGCAACTGCAAAACAAAAAGTAATTGAAGATATTTGTGCATACTTCAAAGAAAAGTTAGGACTCAAGTTAGAAATTTTCCCTTCTAAAGCTTCAAGAACAAATCTCCATTACAAAGTTTTTGAAAAGAGTGACGATGAAGAAAAGTATAACTCCGTTCGTGATTTAATTGAAGAAAAAGATTGCCCAACTATCATTTATGTTTCAAGAACAAAAAGAGCAAGAGAACTTGCTGCAAGATTAAGTGCAGATGGATTTAATGCCAGAGCTTTTCATGGCAAAATGGAAAGTCAGGAGAAAACAGAAAATCAAAATGCTTTCATAGCAGGTGACGTTCAGATAATGGTTGCAACCTCTGCCTTCGGAATGGGGGTTGACAAGAAAGATGTTGGAATGGTAATTCACTATGAGATTTCCGATTCGCTTGAAAACTATGTTCAGGAAGCAGGAAGAGCAGGAAGAGATGAAAATATAACAGCTGACTGCTATGTATTATTTAACGAGGAAGATTTAGGCAAACATTTCATTTTGCTAAATCAAACAAAGCTCAACATACATGAAATACAGCAAATTTGGAAAGCAATAAAATTCATTACAAAAGTCAAATCAAGTGTTCAGAAATCTGCTTTAGAAATTGCAAGGCAAGCAGGTTGGGACGACAATTTGAATGAAATTGAAACAAGAGTTACAACAGCCATTTCTGCATTAGAAGAAGCTGGCTATTTGAAGCGGAAGCAAAATATGCCGAGGATTTTTGCCAATAGTATTCTCTCAAAAAACGCACAAGAAGCTATAGATAAAATAATGCATTCGCAAAAATTTAGCGAAGAACAAAAAATTACGGCAACAAGAATTATCAAAACTCTTTTTTCAAGTAAGAGCAGAAAGCAATCAAATCAAGACGAAGCGGAATCTAGAGTTGATTATATCTCCGACAATTTAGGAATTGAAATTAAGAATGTGATTTCAGTTGTAAATCTTTTGCGTGATGAGAAGATTTTAGCAGATGCAAAAGATTTGACTGCATTTATCAAAAAGGGAGTGAACAAAAAGAGTTCACTCGATATTGTTGAATCCTATGGACTAATTGAAAATTTCCTTTGTCCATTGTTTGAAGAACAGGAAAAATCATTTCACATTAAGGAACTGAATGAAAAAGCGGAAGAAAATGGATGCAAAGATGTAACGCCAAACAAAATAAAAACGCTGTTAAACTTTTGGGCAATTAAGAATTGGATTAAACGACACAATAAAGATTATAACAAGAATCATATTGTAGCAATAAGTTGTCAGCCCAAAGAAGAATTAAAAAAGAGGTTAGAGCAGCGGCACATCTTATCTCAATTTATTGTTGGCTACTTGTATGCAAAGAGCAATACAATTAAGGAAGAAGGAGAACCTGATAAAGACGAAGTGTTGGTTGAATTTTCTGTTCTTGAATTGCAAGAAGCTTTTAGTAAACAACTTCAGTTGTTTGAAGTCAAAGCAACGATTGAGGACATTGAAGATACATTGTTTTATCTGTCAAGAATTGAAGCAATAAAAATAGAAGGCGGCTTTCTTGTGGTATACAACAAACTCACTATTGATAAAATTGAACTAAATCCAAGAGTTCAATACAAAGAACAAGATTACCAGAAACTAAGTGATTATTACGACCATAAGGTTCAGCAAATACATATCGTTGGGGAGTATGCAAAAAAGATGATTGACGATTATACTGGAGCATTGACGTTTGTTGACGATTATTTTCAATTGAACTTTCCTTCGTTCCTAAATATATACTTCAAAGGTAGCCGAGAGTCCGAAATAAAAAGAAACATAACACCAAAAAAATACAAACAACTTTTTGATTCATTGTCAGATGTTCAGAGAAGAATTATTGATGATAAGAATTCAAAATACATTGTAGTAGCAGCTGGGCCAGGAAGCGGAAAGACAAAAGTTTTAGTTCACAAATTAGCTTCGTTGCTTTTAATGGAAGATGTAAAACATGAACAGTTACTAATGGTAACATTTTCAAGAGCAGCGGCAACAGAATTTAAAAAGAGATTGATTGAACTAATCGGAAATGCGGCCAACTTCATTGACATGAAAACTTTTCACTCCTATTGTTTTGACTTGTTGGGAAAAGTTGGAACCATTGACAGAGCAGATGAAATAGTCAAAATAACAGTTGAGAAAATTAAAAACAACGAAGTTGAGATAAGCAGAATTACTAAAACTGTTTTAGTAATTGATGAAGCACAAGACATGGACGAGGCCGAATTTGAGCTGATAAAAGTGCTGATGGAAAAAAACGAAGAAATGAGAGTGATTGCAGTTGGTGATGATGACCAAAATATTTACGAATGGCGTGGAGCAGATTCAAAATACTTATTGAGTTTCATTACCGAAAAGAAAGCAGCCAAATATGAACTCATAACAAATTACAGGAGCAAAAGCAATTTGGTTTCATTCACTAATCAGTTTGTAAAGACAATTGAAAAACGACTGAAAGAAATTCCGATTGAAGCAAAACAAACCGATAATGGAAAAATCAAAATTGTTCATTACAAGAATAGCAATCTTATCACTCCTTTAATTGCCGACATACTTTCTATGGGACTATCAGGAACGACATGCGTTCTAACCCACAAGAACGAAGAAGCATTTCAGGTTGCAGGACTTTTGACAAAAAGAGGATTGCAAGCTCAATTGATTCAATCTAATGATGGCTTTAGTTTGTATAATCTAGCAGAGGTTCGTTTCTTTTTAAATGAATTGAAATTAGACGATGAAGTATTTACAATCAGTGATGATGTTTGGGGTAACGCTAAAAGGAAAGTGATTGATAGATACAAGCACAGTTCAAAGTTTGAAATCTGGAACAACCTCATTAAAGATTTTGAAGCAACAAACACAAAGAAGAAATACAAATCTGATTTTGAGGTTTTTATCAGGGAATCAAAACTTGAAGATTTCATAAATGAAAATGGAGAAACAATTTTTGTTTCAACCATTCATAAAGCAAAGGGAAAAGAGTTTGACAATGTTTTTCTTATGCTTGAAAACTTTGATGCTAGAGAAGATGAAAAGAAACGACAGTTGTATGTTGCAATGACAAGAGCAAAACAAAAACTGATAATTCACTTGAATGGAAATTATCTTGACAAGTTAAAAACAGAAGAAGTAGAGAGAGTAGAAAACAATAACATATTCCAACCTCCAAGCGGTTTGGCAATGCATCTTACACACAAAGATTTGAACTTAGGCTATTTTGAGTTCATACAGAAGAGAGTAAGCCCATTGACAAGCGGAGATTCGATTCTTATATCAGATGAAGGATGCAAGAATGGAAAAGGAGAATTGATTTTAAAATTCTCAAAGAAATTTCTTGATAAATTAGCAGAGATAAGAAGAAATGGCTATGAGTTGAACGAAGCAAAAGTGAATTTTATTGTACACTGGCAAGCCGAAGACAAAGAGCAAGAGGTGAAAATTATTTTACCCGAATTACAGTTTGAAAAACAAATTTGGGTTGAAAGCGAGATTCATGATTAACAATGGATTACTTAACGAGATAAATGAACATCAGGCAGTAACAAAGGCTTAATTCAATGGGGGTTTCAGTGGTAATTCGAGCATTCTGCCCCGCTCAAACTTCGGTGTCGGTGGAACGGAACGTAGCCCGCAGTTCATTACTGCATATAGCCTCAACCGTTAGCGGTAATTTTAAGAAACGGTCGCTAGTTTTGATAAACAATTAAAAATTAGAGAAATATGAGAAGTGTCTTGATCGTATTAATTGGTTTGTTTTTTTGTGAGTATTGTTATTGTCAAATTGATTGCAAAATAGTACTAAAAAATTATCCAAATACAATTGATACATCTAAAAGACCTGTTTATCTATTTGTTGAGAATATGCCTGATATAGTGACAGGCTCAAAACTGATGGATTTTTTTGCAAAGAAAGTTCATCTTGTAGAAAGTTCAAAATGCTTCCCGATTTATATATTCTATGGATTTGTTGTCGAAGCAGATTGTTCAATATCTAATGTCATGATTTGTCCTACACTTATGTTTTGTGATGACAATGAAAAGATTGATTTAATTGAGCAAAAATATATTAAACAGTTAACATCTGAAGTAATCAAGATAAAAACTGATGCCGGATTATTAAATGGAAAGAAGGTTGCGGTTTATACATTTGGTCGTATTCACTTTGACCCACAATAAAATCAATAAAACAAAAAACTACTGCCAATAAATAGACTTTAACTGGCACGAAGTGCCCAGCGAGAACCCTGAAGGGCTCATGAGCGAAGCGAATAACCCCGAAGTGCTCATGGCTTGCCTCTGCTGCAAACATACTCTTCACCTTCCTTTAAAAGAGAGGTGTTTTCTCACAAACATTTTGTGCATGAACCGTTAACTTTTCATGCGGAGTTCCAAAGTAAACCTTAAGGCCGCTCGTTAACCATGCAACTTTGGTTGACGCAATTAGGCCGTAGGCCTTAAATATTATTAGCCCCGGGTAAACCAGCTCTCAGGCTGGTACCCCGGGCTTACGGTAGCAACCCAGCTGGCAGCGCGCATGCCCATTCCCTTGCGCGCCATCACTTCTTGCGCTGCCTTCACTGCACCTTCATTTGAGCACGAGACATACCTCCTGCCACTCGCCCCACAGCGCATCTTTTAGCATCTAACCAAATATTATTCACCCACCCCGCACCACATGCCCACATTATTGATACCTTAGTGAAGAAATATACTGTAATAAAAGGTGTGGTTATGCAACTAACTATCGGTAGGCGTGTAAACGGACATTTTGTCGGGTTATAAATCTTTAGGGTCAATTAAACTGATAAACATGAGTCATCCTATTAAGTCAATATTTTTTTCTTTTGCTATTTTCCTGACTACATCTACGACATTTGCACAAATATGGCCTCTTTCACCAATGTTAAGATTTGGTAATACTGTTTACTATAAACTTGAAGACAAACAAACAATCTCGTTGCATGGAACAAATTTAGCGTGGGGTGATAAAGAAATTGGGAACAGATTCTTCGACGTTCTACCTAAAACCGATAGCATTCAAATCCTGTTAAATGGTACGACATACTATTTCGGGCAAAAAGCCAGAAAAGAACCTAGACCATACAAAGAAATACTTTTCTATTCCAGAAGGAAATTGCGAAATGACATTGCAACCATAAAGTATCTTAAACTTATTGAAATTAAGGACTCTTCAATAATTGCAAGAGCAACGCTTCGATACAAACATCATTTATTTAGGAAACGAGAAATGATTGAAATCAAACGCGAAGAGCTTGAAGGAGTATTTATTGGGGCAGGAAAGAACGACAGAATTTTTATGATAACAGTTGGATATGGAGCAGCAGTAATTGCTTTATTCTTATTGTAGAAAATAATTAACTGCCCTTAATAAATAATTTTTCTTCCCGCACTACATGCCCCGCGAGAACTCTGAAGGGCTCATGGCTTGCCTCTGCTGGAAACATCCATTTCTTCCTCCTTTAAAAGAGAGGTGTTGTCTCACAAACATTTTGTGCATGAACCGTTAACTTTTCATGCGGAGGTCCAAACGTAAACCTTAAGGCCACTCGTTAACCATGCAACTTTGTTTGACGCAATTAGGCCGTAGGCCTTAAATATTATTAGCCTCGGGTAAACCAGCTCTCAGGCTGGTTACCCGGGGTTACGGTAGCAACCCAGCTGGCAGCGCGCATGCCCATTCCTTTGCGCGCCATCACTCCTTGCGCTGCCTTCACTGCACCTTCATTTGAGCACGAGGCATACCTCCTGCCACTCGCCCCGCAGCGCATCTTTTTGCATCTAACCAAATATTATTCACCCACCCCGCAACACATACCCACATTATTGATACCTTAGTGAAGTAGATAAACCCAACTAAGTAGGGTTTATAAACGAGTTAGCAAACATTTTAAAAAAGACTGCTTCACATCATATGAATAGTAATAAAAAATTAATGTTAATGCAGGATAAGTCATATATTGTTGTGATTATAATAATTTCACTACTGTCCGACAAAAAGATTCCAGTTGAAACGTTAGTTGAATAAAAATAAGGGGCTACTCCCCGAAGGTTTCACCCCGATGTTGTAGATTTGTTTTGCAAAAAAAAACACAACATGGGCAAAAATACAGAAATAAAATTAGTCGGACAGCCGATTTTCAAACAAGCCATCAACTTAATCGATGCCATTAATGTCAGCAGCTTGGTGAAAAAGCATGGTGCAGACCATTACTATAAGACGTTTAAGGCAAAACCCCAGCTGGTTACCATGCTGTTTGGCGTCCTCAGCCGGTGCGATTCGATGACCGAAATATGTGAAGGGCTGCGCGCTATG
>NZ_FMYP01000102.1 GCF_900096565.1 Williamwhitmania taraxaci | reverse complement strand
GTTTTCACCTAAGTAGGTGAAAATATTTTAATCGGGAAAGCCTTGTGATGATTATTATTACAGGGGTTCCCGATTATTTTATGCTTTTATGTTGCGGATATAAGGGATTATGATAGTTGGGTTATTTCTTAATAACATACCAGCAAATCCATATCGGTTTCGAAAGTGTGTTTTAATTTTTGCAGCTATGTGCAGTATGATTGGTTATGCTGCACTTAATTTAGAAAGGCTTACGGTTGAAGGAATGAGTTTTCCAAATTGGATTCCAATGACACTTACTCCGCTTGTTTGTTTCGGGATTTTTTACACCTTCTACAATGTTCCAAAATCGCTGAAATCGCTTGAAATCGGTAGAAAGGCAAAACTTTCCGAATGGATAATTGATGCTATTCTACTTTTTGCATTTCCCATAGGTATTTGGTTTATACAGCCCCGCTTGAATCGAATATATTTAGTGAACGAAATGATAGAAAGCGAGAATAGTAATACTCTAACAGCCAATTAAAGGCATTTAACCAACACGTAATGCTCACAAACAATAACGTCTGGTTGAGTTTGCTCATGGTTGTATTCCTTTTCTATGGCGCTTTATCTTCGGTATTAGGTGGCTGTTGGTTTACAGTCTACAGGGCTCCTGAGCCCTGCGAATAACCCCGGTTAACCTACTTCCCGTATTCAGCAGTTTATTTCCTATGGGGTTTCAATGCATTTATCTTTCTCGGAAGGAAATTTACTGGCATAAACCTGCCACCTCCACGTCCCTAACTCAACATAACAGCATACTTTCACACCAGCATAGGCTTACACTTTCGGTATACACCGGAGGGGCAAGCCTTTTTCTTTTGCGTGGGCGTAAGTCTCCAGCCCGGGGCATCGGCGGGGGATGGGTTGGGAGGCTTAGTCTGTTCCCGCCGATGCGCTCCACCGGTATGCTGGCGAGCAACGCTATATCATCGCCTTAGCCGAACCCATTAATTGCTACCTATTATGCTACCAGAATGCCGTTGCTAGCACGCCTTCTCCCTCCCTGCTCGCAGGGAGGGCAGGGGTGGGTATGCTACATGCCATCATCCACTTGGGCGCGCAAGCTGCACAACGCAAATCACCGCGAAGCGATTTTTTAGAACAAATCTTGCATAATATTTTCTCCCCCGGCACCCCATTTCAACATTATTCATACCTTAGGGCTAAAATAAAGCTCACCATAGGTGTGTTTATACATACCAAAATGGGTGGATAAACGGACATTTTGTCCGTTTATAAACAAGTTGTGCTCAATTGTAGAAAAATAGAACCTGCGAAATTGTAATTAAGTCTAAGGAATATGAAATTTGAGTTAATTGATAAAATTGAATATGACAATAACCTTGAGGCGTTTATTACTAACGCTAAAAATTTTTTGTCTCCAAATTCAATGTATGAGATAAAGGAAATTTATGCAGGTAATTATCTAAGAGGTGATAATCATTCACATATAGAATTGATTAATGTTAAAAAAGATAGGGTTTTATGGAAATTAAGGAATGGGATTGTTGCACGGGAACTCAAAAAGAATCTATGGACGATTAATTCAGACTTTTTCTATTTAGATATAATTGAAAAGGGTGGTAAAGTCATCTTTTATGACTTGAAAAATGATAAATATGAAGTTGCTTTTTATGATTCAAATCGATTAAATAGCATAGATTTTATACCATCAACGATTAATGGAGCAATAGTTTTGACTTACCCTTACCATTCTGAAATTGGCACAGATTGGAAGTATTACTTTCATAATCCGCTTTCGAATAATTTGATTCTATTAAATGACATTATTAAAAACAATAAACCTATTAGACCATTTGACAGCAATATTGAGGATACAATTATTGTACTTGATGAATCAGAATTATACATTGTAAATATTAAAGATTGTACAATTGTTGAAAGGAGTTCACTTCCTGTAAAATTGGATAATGAAGTAATACATTGGAATCATGGTTTTGTGATTGGGAACGAAATGTTTCTCAATCTTTTTCCAAACAAGGACAATCAAGAAGGTAATAAATATAGATTTAAACTGTGAAAAAATGCTTATAGATTATAATATCAAAAAACAATAAATAAAAAACAACTGAGCACAATTAATAGGACTTTAAGCGGCACGAAGTGCCCAGCGAGAGGTCCCGGTTGAACGACATCCCGGGTTAACGGTTTCTTTCTATGGGTTTTTTAAGGGTTTTATCTTTCTCGGAGGGAGATTTATCGGCATAAGCTGGCAACCTGCTCGTGCCTAACTCATCAGAACAGCATACTTTCACACCAGCATAGGCTTACACTTTCGGGTTACACCGGAGGCGCAAGCCTTTTTCTTTTGCGTGGGCGTAAGTCTCCAGTTCGGCGGCATCGGCAGGGGATGGGTTGGGAGGGTTAGTCTGTTCCCGCCGATGCGCTCCACCGGTATGCTGGCGAGCAACCCTATATCAGAGCCTTAGCCGAACACATTAATTGCTACCTATTATGCTACCAGAATACCGTTGCTAGCACGCCTTCTCCCTCCCTGCGCGCAGGGAGGGCAGGGGTGGGTATGCTGCATGCCATCATCCACTTGGGCACGCAAACTGCACAAAGCAAATCACCGCGAAGCGATTTTTTAGAACAAATCTTGCTTAATATTTTCTCCCCCGGCACCCCATTTCAACATTATTTATACCTTAGGGCTAAAATAAAGCACACCAAAGGTGTGTTTATACATACCAAAATGGGTGGATAAACGGACATTTTGTCCGTTTATAAACAAGTTATAGCCCATTTTAAAAAAAACACAAAATGACAGAAACACCGAAAATCTTTATATCCTATAGTTGGACAAATCCAATTCAACAAGACTGGGTAATTAACTTAGCTGAACGTCTTGTTTCGGACGGTATTGATGTGGTTATTGATAAATGGCAATTGAAAGAAGGTCAAGATAAATACAACTTTATGGAGACAATGGTTAAATCTCCTGAAATTAGTAGAGTTTTGATAATTCTCGACAAAAAATATTCTGAAAAAGCAGAACAAAGAACAGGTGGTGTTGGAACGGAAACACAGATTATTAGCCCTAAAATATATTCTGATGTTTCTCAAGAAAAGTTTATCCCAATTGTTTATGAAAAAGATGAAAATGGAGATGCTTATACACCAACTTATTTGAATGGAAGAATATATATTGACTTGTCCGACCAAGACCATTTCGAAGAAAATTATGAGAATCTGTTAAGGAATATATATCAGAGACCTGCATATAGCAAACCGAAATTGGGAAAAGCTCCAAGCTTTATCTTTGATGATTCTCCAATGACACATAAAACTACTTTTATTATCAGGAGTTTAGATAATCAAATGGTTAAAAATCCTAAACGGATTAATTCTATAATGCGAGATTTTCTTGAAGAGTTTTATAACGATTTAAAAGGCAATTCAATTACTTTTTCGGCAAGAGACGCTTTTACTTTCGGAAAAGAAATTTGCGAAAACATAAATTCTTATACGCCATTACGCAACGACTACATTAGTTTTATTGACAAAATTACAAAAAGTGAAATAGAATTTGATATTGAGGTTCTTATTCGATTCTTTGAGAAACTTCCTCTTCTGACTTATCCTCAAGAGGATAGAGGAAGTTGGTCTCCGAGTGAATATGATAATTTTAGGTTTATCATTCATGAACTCTTTTTGTATTCAGTAGCAATAGGACTTAAAAATGAGAATTACAAATTTGTTGAAGAATTGCTTTATTCAAGTTATTTTTTCAATGACAAATACGAATATAAAAAAGAGCCACAGCGGTTTGAGAAATTATATAACAATGTAGACTTGATTGACCAGTATTACAATCAAACATATTCTTCCAGTTTTTTTAGTCCAATGGCTGACTTTATTATTAAGAGAGTTCCAGAGGATATGAATCAGAATCACATAATAGATGCCGACTTAATTTGTTATTATGTTTCTGTATTAGAAAATATTAGGTGGTTTCCAATGACTTATGTTTACAGGACCAGAGGACGTTTTGAACTTTTAGACAGACATATTTCCTTAAGACATTTTGAAAAAGTTAAAATACTTTTTAATGTTAAAAATCCAAAAGAACTTAAAGATAGATTGACTTCAATCAAAGAAAAAGATACGAATCCAGATAGAATGGGTTATTCAGGTTCATTTGATAGAGTATTACCAATTTATAATATTATTGATATAGAAAAAATTGCAACGACAAGATAAGAAAAACGGGCTATAATAAATAGGACCTTAAGCGGCACGAAGTGCCCAGCAAGAGGTCCCGGTTGAACTACTTCCCGGGTTAACGGTTTCTTTCTATGGGTTTTTCAAGGGTTTTATCTTTCTCGGAGGGAGATTTATCGGCATAAGCTGGCAACCTGCCCATGCCTAACTCATCAGAACAGTATACTTCCACACCAGCATAGGCTTACACTTTCGGTTTACACCGGAGGCGCAAGCCTTTTTCTTTTGCGTGGGCGTAAGTCTCCAGTTCGGCGGCATCAGCAGAGGATGGGTTGGGAGGGTTAGTCTGTTCCCGCCGATGCGCTCCACCGGTATGCTGGCGAGCAACCCTATATCATTGCCTTAGACGAACCCATTAATTGCTACCTATTATGCTACCAAAATACCGTTGCTAGCACGCCTTCTCCCTCCCTGCTCGCAGGGAGGGCAGGGGTGGGTATGCTGCATGCCATCATCCACATGGGCGCGCAAACTGCACAAAGCAAATCACCGCGAAGTGATTTTTCAGAACAAATCTTGCATAATATTTACTCCCCCGGCACCCCATTTCAACATTATTTATACCTTAGGGCTAAAATATAGCACACCAAAGGTGTGTTTATACATACCAAAATGGGTGGATAAACGGACATTTTGTCCGTTTATAAACAAGTTATGTGGCAACCTTAACACACAACATTTAAAACACTTACAATGAAAATGTTTTCAGAAAAAACAAGTAAAATTTTAATAATGTTCGGAATTGGACTATTTCTCATTGGAATTGTTCTTTTCTTTTGGCAAAATTTAAGGTTTGATATTTCACAACAAATAGATTCAAATAAATTTAGTCAATTCGGAGATTTTGTTGGTGGTATAATTGGTTCATTATTGGCTTTTGCCGGTGTAATATTATTCTATGTTGCTTTGACAGAACAAAGAGAAGATATAAGAATAAATCGTGATGTTTTAAAAACACAGGTAAATGCATTGGAGCAACAAATAAAGGAATTTGAATTACAAAGGGAAGAGTTAGAATTGACAAGAGAAGTATTTGTGGATCAATCTAAAACACTTAAATTACAACAGTTTGAATCGACTTTCTTTAACTCGATGACTCTTTTAAACAATATTATCGGTAATATTTCATACACAGTTAATAATACCCCCACTTACCAAAGACCTGGAGATGAACCTGCATTCCCTCAGCCTGATAGATCAAAAACTTATTTAGGTAGAGATTGTTTCGACTTCTTTTACAAAGATTTGAAAAGTGAGTATACTAAGTTAATAGCAGATTATTCATTAAAGAATATAAAACAAGTTTATGTTCCAAATTCTGATTTTAATATTCCAAAAGAAGTCAAAAATGAGTTTGCATTAGCTGCTTGGGATAATTTCTTTGATTATACTCACTCTGATTTAGGTCATTATTTTAGAACTATTTATAATATAGTTAAATTTATAAATGATAAAAAACCAGAGAATCCTAAATATTATACAAATCTCTTGCGTTCTCAATTTTCAACTTATGAACATTTATTACTATTTTATAATTGCATTTCAGAATTTGGTAATGAGAAGTTTAAACCATTGATAATAGAATATTCGATGCTTGACAATCTTGCTTCTTCTGAACTATTAGATAATGAACATCGTGAATTTTATCCAGAAAAAGCATATGAATAAAAAAAGGCAGCCGCTAACATCGGTTCAAATTCAAGCGGGGTTTTAGTAGTATTTTGACAATTTATGCTATCTTTAATTTTCTTAACGGGTGATAGTAAAACAAGGCGGAAATCCCCGCCAAAATTTAACCGAAGACCGTTATGGGCAAGCATAAGAAACCGTCACCTACACAAGATTCGTTCAAATAATAAAGTGATTATTTAATTTTTAAATAGAGCTAATATGAATATATTTAAGAATTTTTTTGGAAATACTAATGAATCTGAAAAAACTTCTAATGAACATCAATCATCGACAGATTCCAACAATTCTCAAGGTGAGAATTTATTTTATCCAATATTAAAAGTGGGACATTCATCAGCTCAGAAAATTACAACCGCTGATGGACAAATACTTGATTTGCCAGAATCATCTTTACCAGTGTTTCAACAAATTGGGAAAACAGAGCTTTCAGTTATTATTGGAGTTGACAAAGGTTCTCATTTCGAATGGCTTCAGAATAAACATTTAACTAAGTCTGTTGATGAAACTATTAAAGAAGCATTTAAAATTTTAGTTTCTAAAGATAAACTGGGGATAGGACAAATTGAAGATAAAGGTCTCGAAAATTGTAAAATAGGAATACTTCAATCAGAAAGTGGACTCGCGTCAAGTTATATTCTCGTAGAAAGTATTTGGGAGAAAATATATTCATTTTGCAACTCGACAGATATAACTTTCATAGTTCCAAATCAAAATAGTTTTATTTTTTGTTCCTCCAGCGATAAAGATTTTTTTTCCGCTGAGCTTTTTCTTAATGCAATGACTGAATACTTGCCAAATACTGAACCTAAACCATTAAGTAAAAATATTTTCATTAAAAGGAAAGGTGAACCAATAATACAGAAAGATTGAAAAATGCCAGCCACCAATAAATAGGACCTTAAGCGGCCCGCAGTGCCCAGCGAGAACCCCGAAGGGCTCATGAGCGTAGCGAATAACTTCCGGTTAAGGGATAGCATAAACCTGCCACTACTCATACAATTTACCATCGCCTACCTCCTAAACCAAAAAACCCGCTCATCGCGGGGTTTTGGCTTCTAGGCCCTATTCCTTTTCAAGGCCAATATTCAGGTCGGTCGATTCACCTCTGGCTACCGAAATGGTAAGCTCCTGCTTCTTAAACCCTATTTTTTCTACCGTTACGCGATAGGTGTTTTCGTGTAGCGAGGCGCGGAATTTGCCTTTATTGGCGCTCCTCTTCACAACGGGTTTGGTTGGTGCGGTTGCGGCTGCCTTGGTTGTTCCACCATTAGTAGCTACAAAGGTTATTGTTGCCCCTTTCATCGGTTGGCCTGTTGTGGTATTGGTTATGCATCCTATAACAGAAGTTGCAAAGCCACCGGTTGCTATTACAATGCGTGCGGTTTTGAATTGGCTATAAAATTCAGGTTTTGTGGTTTTAAAGAGCTCGATGTCCAAATCTAACCTCTTTGCCAGAAGGTTGTCGGCTTCCTTAAAATACTTGGAGAGGTTTTCTGTAGCAGTTTTAGCTTGCGATCGTGCTGCCTTTGGCTGGGGTAGCGAAGCTGAATATTCTGCAATGGAATTTTGTAGCTTTGCAAATATATCTTCGGTAACACCGTAAGTTTCAATGGCAGGAGCGTTGGCACGTGCCTTAGTGTAAACGATGTTGCACATGGCTACCACATCGTTGTCTCTCGCTTTTTTCAAATCGGAAGCTGTATACTTGATGCTTTCGAGCAACTCTGAATTATTTTCGACGTTGGCATACGATTGCACCCTTTTTTCTACAAATAGCGTGTTGACTATCATTATTTCACGCTTTTCGGATTTGCTTATAGTTACACCACTTATTCCAAGGGCTTGAATGTCTCTATTTGCTTCTATTAGAGGTATTTTTTCAGCCCAAAGGTTATACGTTGCTGCAAATACAGCATTGGTTGTCCACGTTGCTTGATACTTTTCGCATGTATTCTTTACAACGTAGTACATGCTTAGCTTGTCTTCTTGGTTTGAGGTCATACTGACTGAATTTAAGGGTTGATATTAAACAAGTTCTGATTACCTATGCCTTAAACAAGATTTAGCCGCTTATAATCCTCGATTCTCACCCACATGATTGACTTTCTATACTATATTCGAGGATTTATTTATTTTATCACTACGTTTATTTACTTACAATCTATTTTTCTATATGCAAATTATGAATTACTTTTAAATATCACTATATTATTTTACCTTATATCCGCAACATAAAAGCATAAAATAATCGGGAACCCCTGTAATAATAATCATCACAAGGCTTTCCCGATTAAAATATTTTCACC